>NZ_JBFULS010000011.1:0-115749 GCF_054049775.1 Methylobacterium sp. P5_C11
GAGCGCGGCGTCTTCGGTCCCATCGCCGCGTCATGCACGAAGGCTCGCTTACGCCACTTCGCGACTGTCTTGGGGTTCAGTCCATGCTGGGCGGCAAGATCTTTGAGCGGAGCTTTCGATCGCTGTAGCGTTGCTCTGACCGCGTGCGTGGTCGTGGCGCAGCCGTGAAGAACCTGTCCCATAACGCCTCCCGGTGTGCGGCGGTTACAGCTAAATTGATGCCACCACACCGCGGGACTGCACAACTAGCACCCTCGGTCTTTTCAAGCGATCAGCCCAGTCGGAAATCGGCTGGCGAGGTCACGTCACCTCTCCGTGATAATCCGCTCCAGCGGAATGTCGTGCGACTGCGGGCAAATCGTTTCCAGGCGTCCGAGTTCGAAGCCGACACCAACGGTGCGTGGCCTCTCCGGCATTGCGGCAATTGTCCGGTCGTAAAACCCGCCGCCATAGCCGAGCCGGTAGCCCTGACTATCAAACCCAACCAGCGGCACCACGAGGAGGTCTGGGAAAACTGCCTCGCCCGACTCAGGCATCGCGATCTTCCAAGTTCCTTGCACCATCAGGCTGCCAGGGGACCACTCACGGAAGACGAGCGGCTGCCCGCGCTCGACGATCACCGGCAGAGCAAGGCGTGAGCCGCGCTCCCGCATCGCGGTGAGAACGGCTCGTGGATCATACTCGCCCCGGAACGGCCAATAGAAGCCAATCAGCCTGCCGGCGTACGGCACAAGAGCCGCTTCCAGTGCCCGGCCGATCCTCTCGCTCCAGGCGGACCGATCCTCGGCCGAAATGCTGGTACGCCGCGCGATCAGTCTGTCCCGGGTTTCCTTACGCCAGTCACGGATCGTCGGCCAATCCGCATTGGCGGCTGGCCAAGCCGGACCTGGGCCGGTGACCTCACACACCTCATTCACGGAACTCATGGTCTCGCTCCCGCCGCTCCCGTGTTGCTGCCTATGAAACGCGATCGGTCAGTGCAGGTGCATACCGTGCCGCATCGGCTATTGCCCGCCGAAGGCGCGCAAGGGCCGTCCCGCTTCCGAGCGGTGCATCATCACGGCCGTTCCTGCAGCATCATCGATCGCGGCAAGCCGAGGCCCCACGGCTGCATGGAGTGACATCTCGCTGCGATCCAGAACGAGGTTGACGCGCTCGCACCATTCACTGTCGGGGCTGTTCGCTGCTTCTGCTTCCCGAAGCGCCTCGGCGATCACCTGACGAACCTCCTTCACGAGTTGGCGTGTCAATGGTGGCCGAGTTTTAGCAGCATACGCCTCGCTGATGATGCCGGCCCACTTGTCTGCCGTTCGACCAGGGTGTGTGCCCATGCGCCCTCCCTCGTGTCTCGAAATGTACTCAATATTCAAATCGGTCCTGAGTGATTACGCCTGCATTGGGCATTTAATACACTTATCGCGAACCGAAGCCAGCTCTTGGGTACAACAGCGATTCCACGACGAAAATAGGCCGAGGTAAGAACCGTACAGCTTCTCGCAGTTCTCGAGAGGCGATTTACATAAACGGGGCAACCGACCCGCGCCTGTCCTCGGTACGGTTACGGTGAGCGATAGGATTGCGCGCCAGGGTAGCTGCAAGTGACGGCCGCCGACATGGGCACGGGAAGCGATGGATCATCCGCTTCAGTTGAATTCCAGGCGGCCGGTTCGCGCGTATCCCGGCCATTCGCATACCCGATGCGGAGATGACGGGATGGCGGATGAACCGGAAACCTGATGTCTGTTGACAATCGATGCGCCGACCGCTTCTCGCTCCGGTGTCACCCCCGTTCCTCAGGACAATATCGAGGATGGAAGCGGCCTGCCTTCATGAACAGGCGTTCTCGACCTTTGAGAACACGGTCGTTTCGAGCGCGATGTGACAGTCCACGGCCTGCGGCTGCGAACACCGTTCGACGGCATGGAAGACCGCGTGGATCTCCTCGGCCGTCTTTTCGTCGGCGCGGACGAGACGCCCTGTCCAGGCCGTGATTTCCTGTGGCGACGACGTGCTGGTCACGAAGCCGATGATGTCGCCCTCGGCCGTGCCGACGAGGATGCGGCTTCGATACGTCTGCGAAAAACCGGGATTGGCGGCGGTGTAGGTTCCGGAGACGGCCTCGCCCATCTGGAGGAGGCGAAGTTCCGCGCCTGCTTGGCTCCGCCAGACACCATCGAACATTGTTGCCCAAGCCCGCCGATCGAGCGGCCGTTCGCACGGCCAATCACAAGCGATATAGCAGATTTGATATAACGGAAGCCCGAGCCCGGCAATGCTCCAGCGCGGTCTGTGTCTGGCGAAGTTCTGAGTACAGCTTTGCTACCAAAGGGCTTCGTACGGATGGAACCGCACGAAGTCGCCCGGCACGACCTCGATCCGGCCCTCCTCCAGCTCCACGAGGCCGTCGGTTTCGGTGAGCGATGACAGCATGCCCGCGCCGTCGCGCTGGAACTTCCGGGCTTCCCAGGTGCCGTCGGCGTCCTGAGCGAGGCTGGCCCTGACGAACTCCCTGCGGCCCGCGCGCTTCCGATAGGAGAAGGCCGCCCTAATGGTGAATCCGCGCGGCGGCGCGTGAGCCTCGCCGGCGAGCCGGGCGAGGAGCGGCCGGACGACGAACACCAGGGTGACGTAGACAGCCACCGGGTTGCCCGGCAGGCCCAGGAACGGCTTGCCGTCGATCATGCCCATCGCGACCGGCCGTCCCGGCTTGATCCCCAGCCTCCAGAACACGAGGCGCCCGATCGTCTCCACGGCGGTCTTCACGTGATCCTCGTCGCCGGTCGACACGCCGCCCGAAGTCAAAATCACGTCATGCTCGGCGGCCGCCGCCGAGAGCCTCGCCGCGAGTGCCGCCGGATCGTCACGGATGACGCCGAGGTCACGCGCCGCGACGCCCATCCGCCGGAGAAGAGCAAGCAGCAGGATGCGGTTCGAGTCGTAGATCGCGCCTGGCCTCAAGGGCGCCCCCGGCTCGACGAGCTCATTGCCCGTCGAGAACACGCCGACCCGCAGGGTGCGGCGGACCTTCAGCGTGCGCAGGCCGACCGCGGTCGCCAGAGCCAGGTCCTGCGGCCGGAGACGCCGGCCGGCCGGGATGATCGACGAGCCCTTCGCTGCGTCCTCGCCGGCGTCGCGGCTGTTGGCGCCCCGCTTCAGCCCGAGCGGCAAGGACACCCGGCCGTCGGGCAGGACGTTGACGTCCTCCTGCATGAAGACGGTGTCGGCCTCCGCCGGCATCGGGGCCCCGGTGAAGATCCGGATGGCCGAGCCCGCCACCGACACGCCTTCGGACGAGCCGCCGGCCGCGACGACCGCGCCGACCGGCAGGACCGTCGCATCGGAGGCGCGCAGGTCCGTGAAACGGACCGCGTAGCCGTCGACGGCCGAGTTGGGGAACGGCGGGACGTCGATGGGCGCAACGCAATCCTCGGCCAGGATGCGACCGTCGGCGTCATCGACGGGAACGTCCTCGGTGCCGACGATCGCTACGAGCCGCTCGCCGAATAGGGCGTGCGCGTCCTCGATGGTCATCAGAGGGCCACCGAACGCGAAGCAGTCGCCGCTGAGCTGGGCCATCCGGCTAGAGCCTCCCGAGGACGTCTTCGAAGGGGACAGCCACGTCGAGCATCAGCCCCGTCACCGCCTTCGTGTCGTTCAAATCTACGACGGGAATGCCCGATGCCGGAAATTCGACGTCGCTCACGATGCCCACGATGGTGGTGTCCAGAGGATGGATGGGCGGGCGGCCGTTGTCGACGCGATGGACCTCGATCTTGGGGATCGGCTCCCGCTTGTACCCTTCCACGATAATGAGGTCGCAGGGGCTGATCCGCCGCAGGAGCTGACCCAGGGTCGCTTCCTCCGCGTCACCCAGCTCGTGGACCTGCGCCCATCGGCGGCCCGACGAGACCAGGACCTCGCTAGCCCCCGCCTTGCGGTGCTCGTAGGAGTCCTTCCCGGGCTGGTCTGTGTCGAAGTCGTGATGTGCGTGCTTGAGGGTCGCGACCTTCACCCCGCGCGCGACGAGCACGGGGATGGCCCGAACCAGGAGGGTGGTCTTTCCGGCCCCGCTCCAGCCGGCAAGTCCGATTACGCGCATGCCGGACACCGCTGACCGCCTCCCCCGTGATGTTTCCACTGCCCCGCTCGACCACTCAGGGCAAGCGTGCGCCATGTCGTCGGGACGCGTGACCCTCGCCCCACGCAAATTGAAACGACTTCAAAAACGATATAACACCTCCGCTATAACGCGTGCCATGTGGCATGCCACCGGCGAACGCCACGCTAACGGACCCGAACGGGCACGCCATGCACGACTTCGACCTTCCCTGGATCGCGCAGGCATGAACATGGGCGACGCATCCCCTGCGGCGGACTGGGCCGCCATCGTGACGGACGCCTACTGCGTCGATGCGAAACCGCCGCTCACGCAGGAGCTTGCGGACCGCGTTCGCGCCGCGCTCGCGAGGACGGTCGATTCCCCGACCGGAGAGGCGCCGAATTCCCTAATGGACCACCTGAACGCCACCCTCGACGCGTTCGAGATCGAGCTTCGCTCCGTCGTCGGCCCCAGGATTACGTCCCTGGACCAGGGGACGGGAGCCGTTGAGATGAAACATCGGTCCGAGGCCGGTCAGCCGCTTCGGGCCTTCGGCGGCCAGTAGGACCCGACCGGACCTCGGGACGCAGCGACCACCCGCCCCAGCAGTTGGAAATCAGATACCGCATGAGTGAGGCACCGGGGACAGTCAGGAACTTTTCGCATCCCGGTCGGGGGCGGAACAAGGCGCGCAGCGTACCCAAGGGGCGCCAGGTCGAGCCGCGGGCGAAGGTCGAGATCGAGGAGCTTCTCGGCTCCCGCTCGCGCCAGCGCGACCTGCTCATCGAGTACCTCCACCTGATCCAAGACACCTATGGCCAGATCAGCGCCGAGCATCTAGCGGCGCTGGCCGACGAGATGGCCCTGGCCTTCGCCGAGGTGTTCGAGACCGCGACCTTCTACGCGCATTTCGACGTCGTGAAGGAGGGTGACGCCTCGATCCCGCGGCTGACCGTCCGGGTCTGCGACAGCATCACCTGCGCGATGTTCGGCGCCGAGGAGTTGCTGGAGACGCTCCAGCGGGAACTCGCCTCCGACGCCGTCCGCGTCGTGCGCGCGCCCTGCGTGGGCCTGTGCGACCACGCGCCCGCCGTCGAGGTCGGGCACAACTTCCTGCACAAGGCCGACCTCGCCTCCGTGAGGGCCGCGGTCGAGGCCGGCGACACGCACGCCCACATCCCGGACTACGTCGACTACGAGGCCTATCGGGCCGCCGGCGGGTACGCGACCCTCGACCGGCTCCGCAGCGGGGACCTTCCGGTCGACGACATCCTGAAGGTGCTCGACGACGGCGGCCTGCGCGGCCTCGGCGGCGCGGGCTTCCCGACGGGGCGCAAGTGGCGCTCGGTGCGTGGCGAGCCCGGGCCCCGCCTGATGGCGGTCAACGGGGACGAGGGCGAGCCCGGCACCTTCAAGGACCAGCTCTACCTCAATACCGACCCGCACCGCTTCCTCGAAGGCATGCTGATCGGCGCCCACGTCGTCGAGGCGCCGGAAGTCTACATCTACCTGCGTGACGAATACCCGATCTCCCGTGAGATCCTGACGCGCGAGATCGCGAAGCTCCCCGAGGGTGGCCCGCGCATCCATCTGCGCCGCGGCGCCGGCGCCTATATCTGCGGCGAGGAATCCTCGATGATCGAGTCCCTCGAGGGCAAGCGCGGCCTGCCGCGGCACAAGCCGCCGTTCCCGTTCCAGGTCGGCCTGTTCAACCGTCCGACGCTGATCAACAACATCGAGACGCTGTTCTGGGTCCGCGACCTGATCGAGCGGGGCGGGGCGTGGTGGAAGAGCCACGGCCGCAACGACCGCGTCGGCCTGCGCTCGTACTCGGTCTCGGGGCGCGTGAAGGAACCGGGGGTGAAGCTCGCCCCGTCCGGCCTCACCATCCAGGAACTCATCGACGAGTATTGCGGCGGCATGGCGGACGGCCACACCTTCGCGGCCTACCTGCCGGGCGGCGCGTCGGGCGGCATCCTGCCAGCGTCGATGAACGACATCCCGCTCGATTTCGGGACGCTGGAGAAGTACGGCTGTTTCATCGGCTCCGCCGCCGTCGTGGTCCTGTCGGACCGGGACGATGTGCGCGGCGCCGCGTTGAACCTGATGCGATTCTTCGAGGACGAGAGCTGCGGGCAGTGCACCCCCTGCCGTTCGGGGACCCAGAAGGCCCGCATCCTGATGGAGCAGGGCGTCTGGGACACCGAGCTCCTGGGCGAATTGTCCCAGTGCATGCGGGACGCCTCGATCTGCGGCCTCGGCCAGGCCGCCTCGAACCCCCTCAGCAGCGTCATCAAGTACTTCCCGGACCTGTTCCCCGCGCCACACGCCGCGGCGGCCGAGTGAGGGAACCGATGGCGCCCGCGAACCCTATCCCGATGCCCGAGCCAGGAGCGGCCGCATGAGCAACGCCCCCGAACAGCGCGGCGACAAGACCGAGAAGCCCGAGATCCGGGCCGACGGGCTGCAGGATGCCGGCGGCCCCGCGCAGGGCCCGAAGCCGGGGGCCGGCGGCTCCTACTCGGAAGGCGCGAAGGCGGGCGGCCAGGCGGCCCCGGAGCCGTCGGGCCTGCACGATCTGAAGGGGCGGCCGACCGCACCGCCGACCATCGCTTTCGAGCTGGACGGACAGCAGGTCGAGGCCTGCCCCGGCGAGACGATCTGGGCCGTCGCCAAGCGCCTCGGCACCCACATCCCACACCTCTGCCATAAGCCCGAGCCCGGCTACCGCCCGGACGGCAACTGCCGCGCCTGCATGGTCGAGATCGAGGGCGAGCGCGTGCTGGCCGCCTCGTGCAAGCGCACGCCGGCCGTGGGCATGAAGGTCAAGACTGCGACCGAGCGCGCCACCAAGGCCCGCGCCATGGTGCTCGAACTGCTCGTGGCCGACCAGCCCGAGCGCGAGACCTCGCACGACCCGACCTCGCACTTCTGGGTTCAGGCCGACTTCCTCGACGTCTCCGAGAGCCGCTTCCCTGCGGCCGAGCGCTGGACCGGCGACTTCAGCCACCCGGCCATGAGCGTCAATCTCGACGCCTGCATCCAGTGCAACCTCTGCGTCCGCGCCTGCCGCGAGGTCCAGGTCAACGACGTCATCGGCATGGCGTACCGCTCGGCCGACGCCAAGATCGTGTTCGACTTCGACGACCCGATGGGCGGCTCGACCTGCGTGGCCTGCGGCGAGTGCGTCCAGGCCTGTCCGACCGGCGCGCTGATGCCGTCCGCCTACCTCGACGCCGAGCACAACACCCGGACGGTCTATCCCGACCGCGAGGTGACCTCGCTGTGCCCCTATTGCGGCGTCGGCTGCCAGGTCTCCTACAAGGTGAAGGACGAGAAGATCGTCTACGCCGAGGGCGTTGACGGTCCGGCGAACCACAACCGGCTCTGCGTGAAGGGGCGCTTCGGCTTCGACTACGTCCACCATCCCCACCGCCTGACGGCGCCGCTGATCCGCCTGGACAACGTCGCGAAGGATGCCAACGACCAGGTCGACCCGGCCAATCCGTGGACGCACTTCCGCGAGGCGACCTGGGAGGAGGCGCTCGACCGCGCCGCCGGCGGCCTCAAGACGATTCGCGACACCCACGGCCACAAGGCGCTTGCCGGGTTCGGCTCCGCGAAGGGCTCGAACGAGGAGGCCTACCTCTTCCAGAAGCTGGTGCGGCTCGGGTTCGGCTCGAACAACGTCGACCATTGCACCCGGCTGTGCCACGCCTCGTCGGTGGCCGCCCTCATGGAGGGCCTGAACTCGGGCGCCGTGTCGGCGCCGTTCTCGGCGGCGCTCGACGCCGAGGTCATCATCGTGATCGGCGCCAACCCGACCGTGAACCACCCGGTCGCGGCGACCTTCCTCAAGAACGCCGTGAAGCAGCGTGGCGCCAAGCTGATCGTCATGGATCCGCGCCGGCAGGTGCTGTCGCGGCATGCCTACAAGCACCTCGCGTTCAAGCCCGGCTCGGACGTGGCGATGCTCAACGCAATGCTCAACGTGATCATCGAGGAGCGGCTCTACGACGAGCAGTACATCGCCGGCTACACCGAGAACTTCGAGGCGCTCAAGGAGAAGATCGTCGAGTTCACGCCGGAGAAGATGGCCTCGGTCTGCGGCATCGACGCGGAGACGCTGCGCGAGGTCGCCCGGCTCTACGCCCGCGCCAAGTCCTCGATCATCTTCTGGGGCATGGGCATCAGCCAGCACGTCCACGGTACGGACAACTCGCGCTGCCTGATCGCGCTCGCCCTCATCACGGGGCAGATCGGGCGCCCCGGCACCGGCCTGCATCCGCTGCGCGGCCAGAACAACGTGCAAGGCGCGTCCGACGCCGGCCTGATCCCGATGGTCTATCCGGACTACCAGTCGGTCGAGAAGGCCGCGGTGCGCGAGATGTTCGAGGAGTTCTGGGGTCAGAAGCTCGACCCGCAGAAGGGTCTCACCGTCGTCGAGATCATGCGCGCGATTCACGCCGGCGAGATCAAGGGCATGTTCGTCGAGGGCGAAAACCCTGCGATGTCCGACCCCGACCTGAACCACGCCCGGCACGCTTTGGCGATGCTCGACCACCTCGTCGTCCAGGACCTGTTCCTGACGGAGACCGCCTTCCACGCCGACGTGGTGCTGCCCGCCTCCGCTTTTGCCGAGAAGGCCGGCACCTTTACCAACACCGACCGTCGCGTACAGATCTCGCAGCCGGTGGTATCGCCGCCGGGCGACGCGCGGCAGGATTGGTGGATCATCCAGGAACTGGGAAAGCGCCTCGGCCTGCCCTGGAACTACGGAGGCCCGGCCGACATCTTCCGCGAAATGGCTCAGGTGATGCCGTCGTTCAATAACATCACCTGGGAGCGCCTGGAGCGGGAAGGCGCCGTGACCTACCCGGTCGACGCGCCGGACAAGCCTGGCAACGAGATCATCTTCTACGCCGGATTCCCGACGGAGAGTGGGCGCGCCAAGATCGTCCCGGCCGCCATCGTACCGCCGGACGAGGTGCCGGACGAGGAATACCCAATGGTCCTGTCGACCGGTCGCGTGCTGGAACACTGGCACACTGGCTCGATGACCCGGCGCGCCGGCGTCCTCGACGCGCTGGAGCCCGAGGCGGTCGCCTTCCTGGCCCCGAAGGAGCTCTACCGGCTCGGGTTGGAGCCCGGCGATACGATGAAGCTGGAGACGCGCCGCGGCGCCGTCCACCTGAAGGTGCGCTCCGACCGCGATGTGCCGGTCGGCATGATCTTCATGCCGTTCTGCTACGCCGAGGCCGCAGCCAACCTGCTGACGAACCCGGCGCTCGATCCCATGGGCAAGATCCCCGAGTTCAAGTTCTGCGCGGCCCGGGCCTCCGCCGTCCACGCGACGCCCATGGCTGCCGAGTAGGCGGCTGGACCTCCGGCGGCGCGCTCAGGCGTGCCGCCGGACCTTGACGGCGGCATCAGGAGGATGTGGCGGGCAGCGCTGGAAGCAGCAGGCTTGCCGGCACCAAGCCAAGGGCTACCTGGCCGGGCCGACGCACAACCTCAAGACTCTGCTACCGATGGATCCCGCCTCCACGCGACGTCCTCGATCCTAGGAGTCGGGCTTCATCAGCGAAGCGAGAAGGTCAAGTTCTCCCGCGACGGCCTCCGAGGCGAGCCGCTCCATGCGCAGGTAACTATCGAGGATGGCATTGCCCGTGCTCGTCAGGGTTGCGCCCCCGCCTCTCCGTCCCCCCTTGCTCGCGGAGACGAGCGGCTCCTGAAACGCCTTATTCAACGTATCGATGAGGTACCAAGCTCGCTTGTAGCTCATGCCCATCCGGCGCCCTGCGGCGGCGATGGAGCCGGTGTCGTGGATGCCGCTCAGAAGGGCGACCTTGCCCGGTCCCAGCAAGGTGTCCGAGCCGAGCTCGATCCTCAAACTGATGCTCGTGTCCCCGCCCAATGCCCACCGCCGCTTCGATGGAGGCCCCAGCGCCTCGCAGGCGTCCCTACGCGAAACGGCATCGTCGATCATCTCGGCGAGCGACAGGACCGTCCGTTTCGTTCCACGAAGGTGAGCCCAACTTATCGCGGGTCGGCGGATGCGGGCTTATGCGATCTTGGCCGGGTTGGTCGGGGGCATGCCGCCCGCAACAAGGCCGGCAAGCCACCATGCGCTCGTCACGAGGTTTTTGCGGCGGGCGAGAAGCCCAGATCGCGCAGCGCCGCGGCCGTCTCTGGCTCGCCGAGCAGTCTCAGGAAGGCCGCAAGCGCCGGCATCCCCTTGGCGTGCTCGCAATACGCTAGGTCGTAATCCTCTTCCATCAGCGGATGGAAGCCTAGCCCATAGGCATGCGCGACGCTTGCTATGGCCACGCCCCAGTCCGCCCTGCCTTGCGAGACCGCCGCGGCGACGGCGTTATGCGAGCGCGGCTGATTCCAGAACCCCGCCGGCCGGGCACCCTTCAGCAGCCCGTCAACGAGCAGGCGCGTGCCCGATCCGGCGTTGCGGTTGACCATCACGACGTCGGGGCCGGAGAGCGCGGCGGTGACCGCCTCCGCGGCCTCCCGACCTTCGAACCTAGTGTCTCCAAGGCGAAACACGAGGCCCTGGAGACGGCGCCAACCGGGCACGAGGGCCATTCCTTCGGCGAGGAACGGGGAATTGTACCGGCCCGTCTCGGGATCGAAGAGGTGCATGGCGGCGATGTCGCATTCGCCGCGCCGCAGGGCGGCAAGGCCACCGGCAGATCCAACCCAGATCGTGCGGGCGCGGTACCCTCGCTCGGCGAGTAGGCCGACCACCCGGTCCAGACCGATGCAATGGCTGCCGACGATCGTCAGATCGGGCGCCCGTACGCCGACGCCCAGGCGAACCACGGTGACGTCCTCTCCGGCCTCGACGCCTGCGCGCGCGGCTGGAACCGCGAAGAACCCGTCCGCCTGCGAGAAGGCGGTGACCGAACCCGAGCCCTTCGGCAGCGGCAAGGCTATCGTCCCCTTGGAACCGAGGGCGAGCGAGGTCATCACGAACTCAGTGCGACCAAGCTCGGAGGGCACCCGTTGGGACACGCGCGCCTCAATCGCCTCGTCCTCCCGCGGCGGCAACCCGGCAAGCGCCCGCACGAACGGAACGACGAAGTCGTGAAAGGTGAACATCGCGGAGGTGGGGAATCCCGGCAGGACGACGATCGGCCTTTCCTGAGCCACCGCCACGCAGAGCGGCTTCCCGGGCTTCAAGGCCACGCCGTGGAACAGGATTCCCGGCTCGCCGAGGCAAGACAGCACACGGTGCGAGACGTCGCCGGCACCTTTGGACGTGCCTCCCGAGAGCACGACGAGGTCGCTGTCCCGCAGGGCGGATCGGAGGGCTGCCTCAAGGACGGCAGCATCGTCGCGTACGATCCCGAGCCGAACCGGTACCCCGCCGTTCTCGGTCACCGCGGCCGCGATGATCGCGCCGTTCGAGTCGTAGATCGCGCCTTCGGGCAAGGGCTCGCCCGGTCTGACCAACTCGTCCCCCGTGGAAAGGACCGCGACGCGCGGGCGTCTGGTGACGTCGACGGCCGCTAGGCCGCACGCCGCCAGCATGCCGATTTCGCGGGCGGTGATCCGCGCTCCCTTGCGCAGCACCGTCTCGCCGCGTGCCATGTCGGCCCCGGCATATCCCACGAATTGCGCGGGCCGAACCGCGCTGAGAACATCGACGGCGAAGCTCCGGGCGTCGAACTCCGAGTGCTCGACCATCACCACGGCGTCAGCACCGCGAGGGATCATGCCGCCGGTGGAGATCGGCGTCGCCGTTCCGGGCTGGACGACGATTTTCGGCGCGACGCCGCAGGCAAGGATCTCGCGGTTCAGCGTGAGACGCCGCGGGCTCGCCGGTCCGGCTCCTTCCGTGTCGGTCGCGCGCAGGGCGAAACCATCCACCAGGGAACGGTCGAAGGGCGGAACGTCCATGGGCGAGGCGACGTCGCGGGCGAGCACGCGCCCGAGCGCTTCTTCCAAGGGCACCCTCTCGGAAGGCAGGCGCCTGTGCGGGACCGCCGCCCGGAACTTTGCGAGCGCATCGTCCCGGCTCATCACCCTGAGAAACTGCTCCTGGCTCGAGGCCGCGGCAAGGCGCTCGGCGAAATCCGCCGCCTCGTCCCGGTCTGCGTCGGGGCTCACAGGGTCCAAACCTCTGCCTCCTCGCCGGCCCGGAAGCCTTCGCTTTCCGGCTCGACCACGATGATGCCGTCCGCCTGCACCAACCGACTGAGCGGAAGGCCGGCTCCGCCGAGTGGCTCGACGCCATCCGCCCCGCTTCGGACGAAGACGACCTCGGACAGACCGATCGACGAGACGATCTTCCGTAAAAGGACCTGCCGCCGCGGCAAGCGGTCCTGCGCGCCGCCGAGCCGCGCGATGAGAGGACGGCCGAGGGCCAAGAACGCGGCGAGCGCCGCCTCGGGACGCCCGGGTACCAGAAGAACCGGCTTGCCGGCTGCGGAGCCGACGGCGGTGGTTTCCCCAGGCCGCATTGCGATGCCGTGCGCGCGGACTTCTCCGGCGAGGGCGAGGGCCGCCGCGCTGTGGTCCGAGCGGCCGAAACCGCTGCCGCCGATCACCAGCACCGCGTCCGCCGTGCCGCCGCGGAGGGCCTCGGCGATGTGCTGGATCCCTTTAGCGCGAACGGCCTCGGTCGCCGCGCCTGCTCGCGCGATCAGACGCGAGAGCAGGGGCGACACGGTATCGAGGCTGGTCGCCCCCGCGGTGACGACGCGCAAAAGTGGCTGACGGACGTCCACCGCCTTGAGGCCGATCGCCTCCAAGACGAGCAGGTGAAGCGGCTCGATCCGGGTGCCCGCCTCGATCAGCCTCTCGCTGCCAGCGACGTCGTCGCCCGTGCCGCACACACCTTCCCGCGTGGCGATGTCCGCGACGACCATGCCGTCCACAAATCCCTCCGGGGGCAGGACGGCATCGGTGCCGGACGGCAGCGGCTGTCCGGCCTCGACCCATGGCGGTGGTCGCGCCAGGAAGATCGGTGCGTAGGCCGACGCGCCGCCCACCGCAGCGGCCTCGACCGCGAAGCCGTCTCGCATCGCCGTCAGGCCCGCGGGCACGGCGGCGTGCGCCACGACCGCTCCTGCGGCTACGCGTCCGAGCGCCGCTGCGAGCGTAACCGTCGCGGGGGCGACGAGAGAAGCCTCGCCGCTCAGCAGGTTTGCCGCCTCCCGAAGCGGGATTAGCGCCGAGGACGCATTCCGGATCATCGTGGCGGCGATGCGCCATCCGGGTTCGATGATCAAGGGCCGGCGTGGCGGTCGACCCGGCGTGCGCCGCGTTCGAGTACCGGAAGAAGTCGCGTCGGCGAGAATACGTGCGGCTCTGTCTGGAGCGCCCCCGCAAAGGGGACGGCGTGCTCACAGCCCTGAAGGAGAGCGATGGCCGCGTCGAACGTCCCGACGAGACGACAACGGTCGCCCCGGGCGATATGCTCACCGACTATCCGCGCGCGCTCCCCTGGTAGGCATGACAGGTCCATTCGGCCGAACCTGCGTTTCAAGGTCGGACTCATCGGCTGGTCTCGTCACCCGCCTCGTCCCAGTCCTGAGGACCGCCCCGGGCGCATGATGCAGACGCTCCAGGAAATCCTGTCCCGCCTGCTCAGTCTGGATCGCGACGTGCTGGCGATCGCGTGGCTGTCGCTGCGAGTCAGCCTCACCGCCGTCGGCATCGGTCTCGTGCTCGGCATACCCCTGGGTGCGTTCGTGGCTGTCGCCCGATTTCCCGGACGCGGCGCCGCGGTCGGCCTGCTGAACGCGTTCATGGGGCTGCCGCCGGTGCTCGTCGGCCTCGCGCTCTACCTCGTCCTTTCCCGCTCCGGTCCGCTCGGACCGCTCGGCCTGCTGTTCACCCCCGGCGCGATGATCGCCGCACAGGCGACGCTCGCGACGCCGCTCGTCGCCGCCCTGACGCAGCAGGTCGTCGCCGACGCCCGGGTGCATCTCGGGGAGCAGTTGCGCTCCCTCGGTCTCTCCGCGCCGCGTCAGGCCGGCGCGATGATCTACGACGTGCGCTTCTCCCTCGTGACCGCGGCGCTCGCCGCGTTCGGCCGGGCGATCTCGGAGATCGGAGCTGTCCTCGTCGTCGGCGGGAACATCGACGGGTATACCCGTACGATGACGACGGCGATCTCGCTGGAGACCCAGAAGGGCGATCTCAGCCTCGCCCTGGCGCTCGGCCTCGTGCTGATCGGCCTCGTTCTGGTGGTGAACGTCGCCGTGGCCTTGCTCCGGCGGCACGCCGCGCGAGTGTATGGATGAGCGCGACGCCGGCCATCCGCCTCGAAGACGTGACTCTGTCCCTCGACGGGCGAACGGTGCTCGACCATCTCTGCCTTGAGGTCGCTCGGGGCAGCGTCACGGCCATCATCGGCCCGAACGGAGCGGGCAAGAGCGTCACCCTCAGGATCATCGACGGGCTCCTGCGACCCGACAGCGGAACGGTACGGGTCGGCCCGCACCGGCGGGCCTTCGTGTTTCAGCGGCCCGCGCTGATCCGCGCAACCGCGGCCGCAAACGTCGCGCTGGCTCTCGGAGGCTTGCCCCGTCCTTCGCGCGCCGCGCGGGTGCAGGAGGCGCTCGCCCGGGTCCGCCTCGCGGAGCGTTCACGCGATGCCGCGACGCGGTTCTCCGGCGGCGAGCAGCAGCGGCTGGCGCTGGCCCGCGCCTGGGCGGTCGAACCCGACCTGCTTCTCCTCGACGAGCCGACCGCGAACCTCGACCCCGCCTCGACCGAGATCGTCGAGGGACTGGTGTCCGCGATGGCGCGGGCGGGTACCACGGTGGTGCTCGTCTCCCACAATCTCGGGCAGGTGGCGCGCCTCGCCGACACGGCGATCGTGCTGGCCTCCGGCCGCGCCGTCGAGCATGGTCCATCCCGCCAGATCCTGTTCTCGCCGCGCACGACCGAGGCGCGGGCCTACCTCGCTGGGGAATTGCCGTGGATCCCTTCCGTCGCCGCCTCCTGATCCTGGGATTGGCCGCGCTCCTGAGCGCGGCCGGCCTCCTGCCATCGGCCGACGCCGAACCGGTCTCGATCATCGTCGCCTCGACGACCTCGACCGAGCAGTCCGGCCTGTTCAAGCACATCCTCCCGCCCTTCCGGGAGACGTCAGGGATCGACGTGAAGGTCGTCGCTCTGGGCACGGGCCAAGCGCTCGACGCGGCGCGCCGCGGCGATGCCGACGTGGTGCTGGTGCACGACCGTCCGGCCGAGGACAAGTTCCTCGCAGAGGGCTTCGCGAAGACGCGGTACGACGTGATGTACAACGACTTCGTGCTGATTGGCCCGGCCTCCGATCCGGCCGGCGTGCGCGGCCTGGGCGTCCGCGAGGCCTTCGCCAAGCTCGCGGCCAGCAAGGCGGCGTTCGTGTCGCGCGGTGACCGGTCGGGCACACACAGCGCCGAGCTGCGCAGCTGGAAGGAGGCAGGCGTCGATCTCGCGGCCGTGCGCGGCCCTTGGTACCGGGATGTCGGCCAGGGCATGGGTCCCGCGCTCAACGCGGCCTCAGCTCTCGGCGCCTATATCCTCGCCGACCGGGGGACATGGCTCGCGTTCAAGAATCGCGCCGACTTGGTCATCCTGGTTCAGGGGGACCGGAGCCTGTTCAATCCCTACGGCGTGATGCTGGTGAACCCCGACAGGCACCCTGGCGTGAAGGCGAAGCAGGGACAGGCCTTCATCAACTGGCTTGTCTCACCGGAGGGCCAGCAGGCGATCGCGGGATACAAGGTCGGCGGCGAACAGCTGTTTTTCCCAAGCGCCGACGCGCCTGTGACGCGCTGACCCGGTATTCGCGCGTTGGAGGGCCGGACTGGCATTGGCATCGACGCGCGCTATCCCGGGTACTGACACGCGGCGACCAGGTATGCTGTGCGCTTTCCACGGTTCGTCGTCGAAAGCACCAACTCAGCAGCTTACGGCCCGATAGGCGCTTTCGGCATCGCGCTCGCGGGCCGCGACAGCACCGCCGCGATGTCAGCCTCCCAAGGTTCACCGGGGGACGCATTCCGGTTCCGCAACGTTCTCCTCAAGGCGCAGCGCGCATGTCCGCGCCAGCTCAAGAGCCGACATGGCTGGGCGGCTGGGAGAATGCCTATGCCCACGACGATCAGACGCGTTGAACTCGCGCAAGCCGCTCTCGACGCTTACCTCCACGCCGAGGGCGCTGACCGGCGTTGGACCGGTGGTGTGCCCGCCTGCGAGATCGTAGACTTGATCACCGACTTGCTGCTTCTCGCGAGAACTCGGGGGTATGATCCCTGCTCAGTCCTCAGCAAGGCGAAACGTCATGTGGAAGCTGAGACTGGAGAGCGCAGCTGAATGCGCTCTGCTGACTCTGGCCGCTCAGGGCACCGAGGGTGTCCGCGGTTCTCCGACGGGACAGACCTGATTACTGCTTGGTCCTCATCCTGCCAGATTTTGGGCCATGCGGCGTCACCTGCATTGCTGTCTGTCGTTTAAATTTCGGATAAAATCAGCCCGGACTGTAATATTCGAAACGCAAGATGGGTAGAAATACCAGATTGCCTGTGTGGAGACCCGGCCAGGGAGAGATGGCCGAGCGCATTCGTGCCCATGATTGGGCGGCAACACCGCTCGAATCGCTCGAGCACTGGTCGCCGCGCCTCAAGCTCGCTGTCGAGATGGTGCTGGCCAACCCGCTGGTGGCTAGCATTACAGTTGCGTTTTTGGGCTTTTTTGTTTGCTGTTCGTGGTGCTGGGCTTACGCTGTCGACGTCCCTTGTCGGCTGAGGCACGGCGTTTGAGATGGGCGTTTCGGGCGGCCGCCTGATGCGCCCGTCGCCAGAGCGACCATGCGATGACGTGAGCGGGCTGAATGCGCCGCTGTGCCAACCGCACGGCGATGCGGCGGATCTCCTGGATCGACCAGCGGATCAGCGCGCGGGCGGTCTCGGCCGCGCCCGTCTTTTTGGGGGCCGCGCGTTGGCGTGATGGCGGATCACAGCCAGCAGGGCGAAGGCCATCATCACCAAGCTGACGTGCCGGTGCCAGCCGTGCCAGGAACAGGTCTCGTTGTGGGCGAACCCGAGTTCGGTCTTGGCCGTCTCGAACACGTCCTCGATCGCCCAACGCTGGCCCTCGACCGCCGCCAGGGTCGCGACCGACGTGCCGGCCGGGCACCACGTCGTGAAGTACGCCCGCTCGCCGTCAGTCAGGCTGCGGCGGATCAGCAGGCCGCGCGTCCACAGGCCGGCCTGATCGTAGTCGGCACCGTCGAGGTCAGCCAGTTCGCAATAAGCCCAGTCGTACAGCCACGCGCCCTTCGTGCCCTCGCCCGCCGACAGGCGTACCCAGCCAGACGGAGCGAGGCCGTTTGCGATCGCCTCGGCGGTGCCGGCCACCAGCGGCTTGCCGACCCAGGAAGTGAACAGGTGATCGGTCTTGACCCCGAGCACATTCCAGGTGCTTTGCAATCTTGGCCACGGCGTCGATGCGGTGCCGGTTGTTGACCGCTTTGAGCTTCGATCTGTCCAAGGCGACGGTCACCCCGCCGACGAGGTTCAGATCCCGGCACAGCACCACGAACTGCCGACAGATCGCCTGGATTGCAGGTCTTATGTTGCGCCTGAAGTTGGCGATCGCTTTTAGGTCGAGGGCCAGGCGACCGGTCAGCCGCATGACCTCGATGTTGCGCTGCACCTGACGCTCGAGCCGCCGGCTCGACGGCATCCGGCTGAGCTAGCCGTAGAGGTAGAGCTTCAGAAGCGTAGTCGGGTCATAAGCAGGCCGGCCCGTCGCTGCGGTCTCGAAGCGGGTGAAGCCCAGGGTGGCCAGATCGAGTTCGTCGATGAACGTCTCGACGACCCGAACCGGATTGTCCTCGGTGACATGATCGTCCGGCGAACTGAGCAGCAACCGGGCCTGCCGACGGTCCTGCCTTTCGACGAACCGACCCATGCTGGCCTCCGCGGATAAGGCCGCAAGGCTATCTCAAATTTGACTTTTGACACAGTCTCGTCTGAAAGCAGTCGTTCCGTCTACGACCCATGCATCCGCCTAGCCAACCGAGTCCTTTTCTAAGCGGATCGCAATGGGGGCTGTTGATGAAGTGCCCCTGATCTACAGGCACACGGGTCAGTCGCGGTGCGCAACATTGGCTGCGGCTCTTAGGTCGGCCAGCGCGCTGTCGACTTGGCGAAAGAAACTGCCCAGGCCAGCGGCGCCCAAGGTCTGGCAAAGGTCTCCGTTGCCCACCTGTGACGGGATTGCGGCGTCCGTATACCGCGAGCGCAGTGGGCGGGCAGTGATCGCGATCGGAACTGTCCGGGTCGGTACCCGTTTCAGCACCAGCCTGCAACGGTAAGTAGGCCTAATCGATAGAACCGCCGTTGCGGGGAGGCGATGTTCGCCTTCGCTACGCGGTTGCCGCGCAGGTCTCGTGACGCCACCTGCCATCTCTGCGAGGTAGTCCATGGTCGTGTCAACGAAGTTCCTGTCCGCTGTCGCCGTCGCCCTCGGAGTCGGGATTGTCAGCACGAGCGCGTACATGTCCCGCGGTGACGCTCGCAGGGACGTCACGGGGGCATCGCGCGAGGCCACACCCTCTCTGTCTGAGCGCCTGAGGGCTCAGGCACACGGGCGATCGCTGCCCTGGTCGGATCCGGTCAAGACCGCCGCGATCCCAGCCGCCTCTCCGAAGCTCCGGTTCACCTCCGGTCCTCCTGACGAGCCCGTGGAGAGAGCCAAGTCGCCTGCGAGCGAGGAAAGGCGTCCCGCTACGCAGGCCACCCTGCCGACTGCGCCTGTGCATCCGCCAGATAAGAGAACGGGCCAGTCCCGGATCACGCTCGCTGATAGGGGCTTGCACGCCCGCACAGCGCCCAGTGTCGCGTCGGGCGTACAGGGAACTCGACTCGGGTCCCTGGATGTGCCTCAGCGCGCCCTCAACGAGGACAGTGGACACATCCGGGCTCGGGTCGTCGAAGCTGCCCGCCGCCGCACCCCGAAACCTCATCCCGCCCCGTCGCGGCATCTGCCTTCGCTTGATGCCGTCGACGAAGCCCGCTTGGCTGCGCAGCGGCCCGAGCCCAGCCGCGCGACATCACCCGTCCCAAGCCACTACAAGTCGGTGCGGCTGGCAGGTCGCGACGACCTCGACGGGGACGCTTTTCCGCCGCGCAGTGCCCGTGAGGTCAACGCTGATGCGCCCGACTGGTCGTCCGAGGACAAGCCGCACGCGAGGCGGCGCCAAAGCGTCGCCGCTTCGGACGGTCTGATGCGTTGGCTCTCCGGACCCGGTGGCCGGTTCTGAGCGATCCCCGCATCCGTCCAGGAGTTCCGTGCATGCCGAAGCCGTTCATTCCGCTGTTCTGCGCCTGCGTCGCCCTGAGTTCGTCCCCAGCCCAGGCGCTGTCGGGGGCGGAGATGCAGCGGCGTACGGCTATCATCGCCGAGCGGTACCTCGCGATCTGGTCCTCGAACGATGGCGGCGCGGTCACAGGCGTCCCGTACATGTACGGGCCGACGGTGCAATTCTACGGACGTCCTTACACGCAGGAGCGGCTCGTCGACGAGAAGCGAGCCGCTATTAGGCAGTGGCCGCTGCGCCGGTACGCTATCCGGCCCGGGACCCTGCGCGTGATCTGCAACGTGCCCAAGGTCAAATGCGCCGCGCGCTCGATCATCGACTTTGTGGTCGCCAACCCGGCTCGAGGCACGCGCAAGTCGGGCTCCGCGCGGTTCGATCTCGGCGTCAGCTATGCGGGCCGGCAGCCGCGCATCCTGTACGAGGGTGGAAGCCTGGGTCGTCATCGTGAGGGGTGAGCCAGGGCCGCCAAGCGGGCAGCCGATCCGTGGGCCTCACCGACCGGGTCCGAACCTTTAAACCAAAGGTGTTCTCAGACCTGCGCCTGATGGGCACGCTGTCCAACTTGTGGGTAGTGGGGCTAGTTTTCGCTTAGCCGCGCTCTGCGGGCGGAGGGAGCATAATAAATCACGGTTATCGTGCCCTTGACCTATGCCCCCATGATGCCGGTGGTGCTACGCAGGCCTCGACCCGCTGCCGGCACAGGCCGAATAAGGCCCAGTGATCAAGGAAGCGGTCCACCTTGCCACGCTGGCATCTGCCTTGGGCGCCGTTGAAGCCAGCGCCGTAGGCAGGTGGGGTTCAGCATGAGCCCCTTGCCGCTTTCATTCTGAGCCCACCACCGCTGTTTTTCAGCATCCTGACAGGCTGTCGAACATCGGGACGTGTATTGCATTCGAGACAGAGACGACTTCCTTGGCCTACATGTACCGCGGTGACGACGCGCACCAGCCCGCCGGATTCAACCGAATGTCGCGCAATGAGGCAGGGCACATAGCTGTCAAAAGCGCCGTGTTGCCTGAGGTTCGGCAAAAGCTCGGCAGGCTGGGCGTATCGACTTACCTATCTGACGTGACGCTCGCCGCCCCCAACTGCGTGGCGCGGTCTCCTGCTATTAAAGAGGCCGCTGCGCCACACCAAGTAGCCGAACCCGGCCGCCGCTGCCGCGGCCGTGGTGATGAGAGCCGCCTCGCTCGACATGATCCCGCCCCCGACGCCTCGCCGCCGCCGGCTCTGCAGCGCGTTCGTCTTGGCGCGCACGTAAGTGCGTGTCGCAGCGCTGATCTCCTCAGGCGAAAACAGCGCGCGGGCTGCCGGGATCAACTCATGCACGTGCCGATGCAGGTGCTGATCGACAAGGAAAGTCACATCTTCGAATGTGTCGAGCCAACCAGCCGAGTGCTTCTTGCGGTAGCGGGTGAGTTGTTGAAGCTGTCGCCAAAACTCCGCATGTCCGTGGTGCAGTTCGTCGATCAGGGCTCGTGTTGTGTTCTCGCGGCTCAGAGGACCATACAGGCTCGCGTCGAGAGCAATCGCATACAATTCTAGCTCGTCCATGAGGTCGGCGAGCAGTCGCTCTCGACTGCCGACTACGCCAGGATTGTTAAGCGCGTAGGGGATCTCGCGGATTAAGCTAGCGACGTTCTCGTGATCGCGCTCGACCAGCTGCCAAATGTCCATGTACGCTCCGCATGTGATCACTACCTCCTAACACCCCGCTGCGACGGACCGTTCCGCACGACTACGCGACAGGAGGTGACGGCGATCGGCCCGCGATGGCGGCGACGACAGGACAGGCGATCAGGCCGCGACGCTTTTCGCACCCCGACAGCCGCGGCGCTCTGAGCGAGCTGCGAGGCCGCTAAGGGCAAGCGAAAACCGGGCTCGGAACCATGTTCCTACGCCGTCGCTTTGGCCTGACGACGCCAAAGACGTGGGTTGTGATCAGCGCAAGTTCGCTGCGCGACACTTCAGGAAGTCAGATGCCGGCCGAGGTAAGTGACCGGCAGTGCGAAAAGGCAGAGAACGTAATCCGTACGGCAGGTAACGGATCATCAACGCGTTGGTCCTGAGATGATCTTGACGGCGCTGGGCAAATTGATCGCTGAAGCTGGTTCACAGATCCAGTACATCGCTTCACGATCGCCGTGGGAGAACTGGTCTTGGGAGAGCTTCAACGGCAAGCTGCGCGACGAGAGCCTGCGTCGGGATATCTTCTACTAGGCCGCGAAGCCTCGCCCGGCCGGTGTAGCCGTGATCCGACCTCAGCGAACCGGCGCGGTCATCTCCGCAACGCCGTTTGCCTCAAACTGTACAAGCCGAGGTCTTGGCTTGACGGTGTCGCCTTCCAGAAGGTCGAGACGAGCGTTGATGGCCTTGATCCAATCCGCGGTCGTACAGGTGCTCAGGAGCGGTTGGACGAACCTCGCGAGGCCATGGGCGAGCATCTCGAGTCTGAGGCCTTTTAAGGCGCCGCCGTGCTCTTCAAAGACGCCGGCAACAGCTTCCCCCATCATCAGCGCTTGACCCGCTCCGGTCGAGCTTTCTGTCTCACCATCTCCTTGAGATCGCTTGGCCAGCATCGGCTTAGGCCTCCGGTGGAGGACATGTTTTCTTTACGGAACGCATGAACGGTTTGCGCGGCTATACCGTTGCGAGCGCAGTCACGTTGGACGGCGATTGACGCTGTCCGGGCTATCAGGGTTCGTGTGATGATGAGCCGATCACCTTCGGTCCGTGCCCACATCCTTAACTTCGTTCCCGACGAGCATCCTGCAGCTTACCGAGCGGGCTTACATCACGACGTGGCGATGCGGTGAAATCGTCGGAGTGGCCTGCGGCGTCTCGGAGGATGAAGATTTGATCGAGCGAGTGGGTGGCCGGCGTCATCCGAAGTGGCGTAAGCCACCCAGCTCAACAGCCGGAGAGTACACGAACACAGCCTGTCCGCCGTCGTCGGGCTGGACGCCACCGTGCCTCGACGAGCGCTTGGCATATGAGTTGGTTCAGGGCCTCGTGCAGTCTGCCATCGCTCAAGGCGTCGACCCAGGCGCGCGCCTTCAGCAATTCCGTACACTGCAGCAGGCCGCGATCGCCATGTCGCAAGACCCTGCCGTGGCGCGTGCCGCTACACAGATCGTCCGAGCAATCGACCTCACACTCCAAGAGTTGTCTGCGGTGAGGTCATAGGCGGCAGATTGATCCTGAGCGGGCGACGCGGCGACGTCCGCTTTCCCGAATTCCCGTCCAGAAGCGGACGGGCCGCTTTCGGCCAGGTCCAGTTGCATGCCTTGGCGCCACCGAACGTCTCAGATGGGTGGGTTTTTGCCGGTCTGCCTCAGGGCGGCGTATGCATCGAAGCGGACATAGCCGCAGAGACCGCTCACGACCCTGAGCAGTCGTCCGGGATGTCAGCGACGACGGACCGCTCACGATAGCATGTTAGACTTTCGAAGAGGTTGCGTCAGCGCCGATTGGCTGGCCTCGTCTCGTCGCCGTTCCGTCCGAGACCGAGGCGGTGTTAATTGACATAGACGCCAGCGCCCACGAGCGCCTCAACACCGTCAACCCGCGTCGCACAGACGTAGCTCCACTTCACGCTGGCGTGGGATTGGCCGGGCTTGGGGAACATGTAATCGACCCAGCCAGATCCAAACTTGCTGACGACCTCGATGAAGTCCCTGTGGAACCGTTTCCCGTCAGCGTCGCGATCGTCGAGGAAGTCCCGCTCCTCGCGGTCCGGGCGGTCAGCGTTGAACAACACGACGCCGTGCATATCGACTACGAACAGGTAGACATCCGCGTAGCGCCAGGAGCTACCCTTCTTCCGGAAATCCGCGAACGCTTTGCTACCCCGTTCCTCCAGAACGTAGGATGCCTTGTTAACCAGGGCCTCGATCTCCGCCGCTTCATGTGGTGGTGGGGGCCTCCTCTGTGCAAGAGCAGGAAATGTTGGGGTTAGGACCAGCAACACGGGCCATGTCACCAGCATCTTGAACATGCCGCTACCTCTTCGCGCCACATCTGGGTCATCCGCTTCATGTTGTAGGCCAGAACCTTGAAGCTCATCCCGGTCCTGACCTTTGCCAGTGTCCGGGTCAGCAAGCGGGTGGCTCCCATCCAGGGCGTCGCCGGCCGAGGCGTTCCGAAATGTTACGCCATCCGTTTGGAACGGGCTTGGTGGTCGTCTGGAGAAATCCACACGTGCAAGCCCTGCTGGAACGCTTCGCTGCGTCGCGGCCTAGCTCACCAAGCCCATCCTGAGGCCAAGCCCTACTTCTTCGGGTATCCGACATAGTAGACCCCGATGACGCCGCTGCTTGCATCGCGGATCGGCTCGTAGCCCGTCGTGTAGGGCTTGCCCAGAATGTCGGCGTCACCGAAATAGGCGTCGCCTTTCGTGATCGCCGCGAAGGCTTTCCCCTTCGGATCGAGAACGGTGCCGATCGCCCGCGAGCCGTCATCCTTCTTGACGTTCGTGGCGACGCGCACAAACTCACCGCCGCTCCTGACGAACAGCGTCGCGGTCCCGCCCACCTCCTTCTGCACGGCGTCCACCACGGCGAAATTGCCGTTCATCTTGGTCTGGCCGAAATAGAGGGCCGGGACGGTCTTTCCGGCGACGGCATCCTCCCCCTTCACGCTCGGAACACCGAGTTCAGCGGTCTTCGCCTTCAGGTGCTGCATGGCCGTCTGGACGTCCTCGGAGGACCCTGCGAATACGCTGGCAGGCATCGAAACGGCCCCGCCGGCCAGGGCAGCCAAAAGGGACAGGGCTAGTAGAGGTGTGTTCATGGCCGTCTCCCTCCGCCTTCGCCAATCGACGTGACGAAAATTCTAGTCACTCTTGTTCGAGTTGCTTGATCAGGAGGGACATCGCCATCAGTTAGACGTCTGAAGCAGAGCCGATGGACTGTTTGCCCTCGTGCTCCCGATCATCGCAGCAGATTGTGACGCTCCATAACGCCCAGTCGGCGAAGGTCTGCTTTCAGCGAGGGAGCAGCCCGTCGCGGTAGCTCGGGCGAATGCCCGCTCTCCACCCCGAGCCGAAGTTGCCAGACGGCTGACGAACGGCCGCTTTGGAGCGACGCTGACTGCGCTCTCGGTGGCCGAGTTGGGTCCTAAACGGGACATCCGCTCAGGGTGGATTTCAGCGGGTCCGCTTTCGGGCGGCAATGCAGAGAAGCGGACGTCGCCGCGGCGCCCGCTCTCGACCCGTTGCAGACCCTCACGATGTCCGCTTCGTGGCTTTCTCGCTTGCCGGTTTGTTATGGGTTGTTTGCTTGATAAAGTCCGTTTTGGCTGGTTCCAGCAGATACCCGAAACAGACCGGTGTCTATAGTCCGCCTGGGCAATACCCAAACTGAACCATGCGGATCGGCTGTTAGGGGTTTGAAACGGGTGAGGAGCCTACCTTCGGCGAGACGGTCGCAACAAACTGCATCACCGTCGAGGGCGGACGTTCGCGGACTGGGCGTTATGCAGCGCTGCCTCTCAAGCAGGGATCCGGCCGTGCGACCTAGAGCGTGGCGCTGGAGCTGCGGGTGACCGGCGGCGGCGCCCAGGAGCCGTTCAGGAGGACGTCCTTCGGCCAGTAGGTGCGGAGCATCAGGATAAAAGGCCCGGCCGGGGCAGGTAGCCAGTTCGCCTCCCGCTGCGCGCCAGGGCTCTCATGCTGGATGAGGAGATCGATCGAGCCGTCCGGGTTCGCCTTGAGGCTGTCGCGCGGGCTCACCGAGGAGCGGTTGAGTGGGTTCTCGACGAAAAAGTAGTCCGCGTCATACATCGTCAACGACCAGAAGCCGTTGACGGGCGGCAATTCGCCCGCTGGGAAGCGCATCACGTACTTCGAGGCGCCGGTCAGGCGACGGCCTGCGGCATCAACGGTGGCCACCGGGTAGACTGCGTCCTGCGGCAAGTTGCAGCCGAGCCCGACCGCCGTCACCAGAGCGCGCTGCAGGTAGTCCTTGCCGTAATCGCCGCCGTCAGTCGTGAAGGTCCAGCCGTTTACATGCTGTCCCGCCGACTTCATGTGCCCCATGATGCGAGGAATGGCCTCTTTCGGCGCCTGCGCGATTGCCTCGCGGGTGGCAGGCGGCAGGCGTGCCGGATCGAAGGGCTGGCCTGGTACGATGCCGAGCGAGGCCATCTTGGCGACCGGAACCCCGTCGGCGAGTGCCGGTGAATTGTCCTTCATCAGAGTGGCCAGCAGGTTGAAGTAGGTCGTCGCATCCATGCGGTTGACCTGCTCACGCACCGCCGTCTTCGTGTCGACGCTCGGATCGACCCGCCCCGGAGGCGGCGTGTACGGCTTGCCGGCCGCGCTCGCCGGGATGAGCCGGTACTGGTCCTGAAGCGCGTGCACTGTCCTGTAATCCTCCGGCGTGCCGGTGCAGTAGGTCCGGCCGAGGATCCAGATCAGGTTGGTCGGCGCCTGGATCAGCTTGGCGCCGGACGGCACGCTGCCGCTCCAGCCGGGTCCGGCGATGAAGTAGGTCTGCGGCCCGGTTCCGGTCGTGCGCTTGCCCGGCACGGCGAAGACATTCGTCCACGCGCTCAGCATCGGCATGAGGTAGTATCGCCCGTGCTCCTCCGGGATGCTGAGAAGGTGCGGCTCGGTCCCGACATCGACGAAGGCGCTGGAGTACAGCGTGTCGGCGTTGGGCGCGGTGACGGCCCGGAACTTCGCGTCCGGATATTCTCGCATGTTGGCGAACTGGCCCATGGGAGCGCCCTTGCCCTCGGGCGCGGCGACGTTGGTGAGCACGCGCCGGGTCATCTCCATGGTGATGAGCGGGTAACCGTAGATGTAGGCGTCCGTCGCCAGCTCCAGCGGATCGGCCACCGCGTTGTTGCCGATGAGTGGCGCATCCTGGGCTGTGCTCTGAGCCCGGGCGAGAGGCAGGCTCGAGCCGACGAACGGGATCGTAGCGGCGCCGGCGGCGAAGATCCGTCTGGTGACATCCATGACCGTCTCCTCGGAATTGCCCGCTCAGGCAGGCGGCTTCAGGAAAAATCTCGATCCCCTAGACGCGCCGAATGCAGCGCCCTCTCGCCGGACCAGCTTTGCCGCCCGTCAGCACAGAGAAAACTTCGGGAGCCACATCGGATCGCGGCGCGCGGCAGCATACTGAAGCTGAGCAAAGCAGCTTGACCGAATGGGACAACGGCTCGGTTCGGCCCGGAAGCGCGCAGTGTGTCTAACGGTCCGATAAGGCTTGCCCTCGCGGAACGCCCCAGTGCGAAGCAGCAGCCACAAACGGCGGTCTGCTAAAGGCGGGCTCAAATCAGACCAATCGCTGCTGGCTTGAACGTCCGTTTCTGTCCGCAGCGTCGAAGGCTGCTCACCGCCCCATCTGGACCTTAGTGAGCAGCAGCCGCTGGTGCAGTGACGCGGACGAAGGGTTAACGCGCGGGATGAGGTGTGTGAGTCTGGGCGATGGCTCGGACCGTCTGCGTTCTTCCTGATGCAGCCGACACGACCCGGCTCATGGCGATCGCCGAGGATCGATCGCGCCCGCTCAAGCATATCCAGCGCGCCTGCATCGTCCTGCTCTCGGCTGAGCGCCTGAGCGTCCAGGACGTGGCCCGGCGGGCGGGCGTCAGCCGACCAGCCGTATGGCGCCGGCAGCGGCGCCACGCCGGGCCGGGCGTCGATGGCCTGCTGCGCGACAAGACGCGTCCGCCCGGCACGCCGCCTCATCCGACCGAGACGGTGGCCGCGGTGCTGGCATTGACCTGCTCGCAGCCACCGGGCGAGGTCACGCACTGGACCGGCCGTGCCGTCGCCCGCGTTGTCGGGATCTCGTCGCGCGCAGTGCAAAGGATCTGGGCGGCCCACCGCCTCCGGCCGCACCGGCTGCGCACGTTCAAACGTTCACGCGATCCCACCTTCGCCGCCAAGGTCGAGGATGTCGTCGGCCTCTACATGGACCCACCCGCCCATGCGGTGATGCTGTCCATCGATGAGAAGAGCCAGATCCAGGCGTTGGAGCGGACCCGCCCCGACAGGCCGCTCGCCCGCGCTCATCCCGTCGCCCAGACCCACGACTATACCCGTCACGGCACCACGACGCTGTTTGCCGCCCTCGACATCCTGGCGGGCACCGTGCTCGGCCGCTGCATGCGGCGCCACCGGAATGGCGAGTTCATCCGATTCCTCAACGCCATCGAGGCCGCCGTTCCGCCCGGCAAGGCGATCCACGCCATCCTCGATAACGTCGCTACCCACAAGTGGACTTGCTTCAGTTCAGTGGAGAGCGGTTTGGTGGGCGATGCCCCTCTCGAACTGGGTGGGGTTTGTGAAGCCGAGTGCCGAGTGACGGCGTCGGGGATTGTAGAAGCCATCGATGTRACGGGCCAGCGCGKCGATAGCCTCGGCTCGCGTCTGGAACGCGGTGCGCCAGACCAAAGGGCACGTCGCAACGCAGCCAGTGCAAGTTCCTTGTGAAGGCGATCGCCCACCGCCCAGCCCACGACCCGTCGGGAGTACAGATCGAGGACCACCGCCAGGTACAGGCTGCCATACGTCTCGTGCGAGAGCGTGAAGGCGGAGCGGACGTGGGCAAGCAGCACGAGAKCCTCGCGCTGSCGCGTCGAKGCCGGGCGGTTCTTCCAGGCGAAATAGCCGCTCGGACTGACGTCGAGGACCTTGCACAGGCGCGCGACCGGGAAGTCCTTCTTCGCCGCGTCGATGAGGCGGAACCTCATCGACTTCCCTGCTTGGCGAAAAAAGCTGTGGCCCGCTTCAGGATCTCCCGTTCCTGACGCAGCACCTCGTTCTCGCGCCGCAGGCGCTTGAGCTCGGCGGCCATGTCCTCCTGCCGATCGGCCGGCGGGTGATCCATCTCCCGCTCACGCCGGCCGTCGATCCAGGTGCGCAGCGTCGAGAGCCCGACGCCGAGATCGGGGGCTACCTCGCGGCGGGACCGCCCGCTCGTCTGCGCCCATCGCACCGCCTCAGCGCGAAACTCAGGGGTAAAGGTCTGCTTCCGGTCTGCCATCGGAAACCCCCTCCTTCAGGAAAAGAGCCCTCCACTTTCTCGAGGCAAGTCCACGGCTGGGCGACGCCTGGGACATTGATACTGGTGCGCTGCGAGCTACCCTCCCGGTGAGCGGAACCGGAGCGGTGCGGAGTGATCATGAGACGGGCGACGGCCAGGTGGCTCGTAGCGGCGCTTGCGGGGGTTGCCAGCCTTCCTGCCGAGGCTCAGGGCGGCCGGGGGAATAGGGTGACTCCCCGTTCGAGGATCCAAGCGCGCCCACCCGCTTTTCCGCAACCGCCAACGACGAGGCTGCGTCCTCCGGACGACGGCATCATCCATTGGAACACGCCGAACAAAGACGGCAACCTGGGCGGTCCTGGGACGGGTGGAAGTGGCGGCGGAGGAGGCTGATCTGCTCGGCCTTCACAATCCGGCGCTCAAGACGCGGCAAGCTGTAGCGGTAGAGGTTGCCTGACGGACACGATGTCAGCCGCGCCGGTGGAGCGTCATCCGAATAGGGGTAGTGTTCCGCAGCACGTCGCGGGTTGATGTCTGGTGCTTAACTATGGCTCGCACCGTCGGCGCCGATAGGACTATGCGGCGTAGGTGCTGGAAGGTCTCCACCATGTTGACTCGCACCGTCATCAGCCTCGCCGCCCCTGTCTTCGTCCTCGCCGCATGGGCCGCTCCGTCCTTGGCCCAACCCGCCGCCAATGGCGGACCGAAGCTCCTGATCCACGGCAACTACTGCGGTCCGGGCAACAATGCCCCCTTGCCGCCGATCGACGCTCTCGATGCAGCTTGTGCTCGTCACGACGCCTGCACGCCCGATGTCGGCCTCCCCTCGAAGGCTTGTAACGTTCGGCTGGAGCAAGAAGCAGCGGCAGTCGCCCGGGATCTGCGTCAACCCGATGATGTTCGCTCCTTGGCGGGCTTCGTAGCCTCGTTCGCTGCGTCCGCCGCTTCCAGCACCGCTCCGTCGGTGCTCCCAGCGAGGCTCGGTCGCTAAGTGACGGGCGGTCAGCTCCCGCCAGCCGGGCCATCGTCCGGCCTCGCTACAGCACAACGTTCCTGAACAACTCGGCGGAAGCTGAGGTGTGGACGTTAGTGTCCGGCCCGGGCTTCTGCACGAGCACCGACACGAAGCCGTTGTTCTCAATGCGTGGGCTACCCACGATACTGGGACCGCCCCTGCCAGGGCAGATCGTCGAGGCGGCGCTGATAGGAGCCGTGGGTCGGATCTGATTGCATTCGGCAAACCGGACAGCACGACGCCTCCGACCGCGGCACGGCCATCACCGTCACTCGCTCGGGCTTGGACACGACCGCGATGACGCGCAACGAGGCCGGAATGAAGGGAAGCAGGCGCTTGGGCATGAGCAGCTCGGGGATGGCATTCATCCCATCGAAATCGCCGCTACGCGCGACGGCTCCCGATAACCCCGTTCCGCCACACGAAATGACGGAGAACCCCAAGTCTCCGCAAATGTGGGCTTTCAAAATTCCCTATCCGGCGGGTTCGGTGGTGATCGGTGATCAGCCGGCGATATAATCAAGGGTCGCCTTCTTGGGTGGCCGGCCGCGGTGCCTTGGAACCGGCGGCGGGGTGAAGTTTACCGGAGCCTATCTCTTCATGACGGTCGGCTCGCCGAGCTAAGCCGACCGGAGCCGACTCGCCCGAGCTTACGTGTAACGCGCCCCGGAGCGGCTCGTCTGGGGCAGCGATGGCCGCATCCGACCTCACTAGCCGACGCGGAGCCGGACGATGCCGTGCTCATAGACCTCTTGGCGGATTGGGGTTCCGACGAGGCGGTGCAGAGCAAAAGCCTGGGTGATCATGTTCGCTTCCAGCGATTGTCTTTGCCAAAGGGAATGGCTGGAATGGGCGCACTGCTGCCGGGCTGGGTTTGGAGCCCCTCAACACTGAAGCCGAGGGGCCGATCGCTCAAATCTCAGTTCCTTCGACCAAGGTCAGCGCATCCTCGACGTCGACCCTAAGGTAACTGACTGTACTCTCGATCTTGGTATGGCCAAGCAGGGTCTGGACGGCGCGCAGATTGCCAGTCCGCTTGTAGATCAATGACGCCTTCGTGCGACGCAGGGAATGGGTCCCGTAGTCCTCGCTTCGCAGCCCGATGCCCCTGACCCATTCATCGACCAGACGCGCATACTGCCGGGTGCTGATGTGCGTGACGCCGTCGAGCCTGCTCGGGAAGGCATAATCATCGAGCGTTCCGCCCCTGGCCTCCAGCCATTCCAGGATGCTGGTGCGAGCGGGTTCGAGCAACTCGAACTGCACCGGCCGGCCGGTCTTGCGCTGGATGACGATGGCCCGGCTACGAACGCGACCACCGCTGACGAGGTCGCCAATCTTGAGCTTGACGATGGCGCCGCCGCGCAGCTTGCTGTCGATGGCGAGATCAAACATCGCGCGGTCGCGCACGCGCCGTTTGCGGTCGAGCCAGAAACGGATGGCCCAGACCTGCTGCGGTTTGAGGGCGCGCTTGGCGCCCAGGTTACGGCCAGCGTTCCAGGCGGGTCGCCCTTTCGTGGCCGGATCGTATGCGGAGTGTCCCATCGCCCTCCTCCTCGTCGGCCCATGCCGACGAGGCGAGAAGACGCTCGAACTGATGCTTCGTATGAAGGCCAGCCTAAGCAGACGGGCGGGTTGCGACCCAAGATCGCCGTTGACGTCCGTACCGGAGCTCCTCGAAAGCGTTCGTTCAATCGAGTACTTCGTCTGGGTCCGTCCGTACCTGTGTTCCGTATCCTGGCTGCATTGAGCTCTCCGACGCGGCACACGAGTATCAGCTCGGTCAGCTCGAATTTGGTGAGGAGGGCTGTCCGAGGCCGAGGCATTTTATGAAAGCGCCGAGGTAAGTTGCGTCCGATGTCACATTCGGCCTCAGCGCGTCGTCATCCTCGTGGACCAATCACGTGGAGAGCTTGCGATGGGGAAAGCAGTTCCGGTGCTGGCCGGCCTTTTCGGCGCTGGACTGGTGGGCAATGGCGCCTTCATGCTCGCCTCACCTGAGGCATGGTACTTCGCAGTGCCAGGCGTGACGACGACAGGCCCATTCAATCAGCATTTCCTACGCGATATCGGGCTGATCTTCGTTCTGATCGGGTCGGGACTTGTGTACGGTGCGCAGAGGCCCAGCTCGCGTGTGCTGCTTTGGAGCATCGGCGCGATCTGGCTCTCAGGGCATGCGTTGTTCCACTTCTGGGAAGTTGCAGTGGGCATTTGCGGGCCGGAAGTGCTGTCCCGCGACTTCCCCGCAGTGACACTTCCTGCGCTCATTGCGATTGCCCTCAGCGTCTGGTCCCTTCGCCATGCCGACCATTGACGATCCGACCCTCGTCTTCGAACAGGAGCGGACGCGGCTCGTCCGGCTCGCCTACCGCATGCTCGGTTCATACGGCGAGGCCGAGGATGTCGTACAGGACGCCTGGCTCCGCTGGCGGCACGTCGACCATACTGGTGTTTCGTCAGCCGGCGCATTCCTGTCGCGAACGGTGACGCGGCTCTGCCTGGACGTCATGAAGTCTGCTCGCGCACGGCGAGAGACATACTTTGGAACTTGGTTGCCCGAGCCCGTTGCCATGGCACCGGACGACGTCTCTGGCGATGACCTGACACTCACGCTGATGCTCGCTTTGGAGCGGCTCTCGCCTCTAGAGCGGGCTGCGTTCCTCCTGCATGACGTCTTCGCGGTCCCACTCGGGGAGATCGCAGCAGCACTTCAGCGTGAACCGCCGGCTATCCGCCAACTCGCAGCGAGAGCGAGAAGGCACGTGCAGTCGGCACGTCCACGCTTCCCCGTCGACAAGGAAGAGGGCGCACGCATCGCGAAAGCTTTCTTCGAGGCATCGGCGACAGGCGACGTCGCGGCGCTCCGCAGCATGCTCGCCGATGCCGTCATCGTGCACTCCGATGGTGGCGGGAAGGTCCACGCATTTCCGCGGCCCATCATCGGCATCGACAAGGTCACGCGTATGTTCGAGGGCGCTGCGCGAAAGTCGTGGATCCAGCATGCGCAGAAGCTGCAGGAACTCTGGATCGATGGGCTGCCGGGCTATCTCAGCCTGGAGCCGGGCGGAACCCTTCAGACCGTTGCGCTGGATATCCAGGGGGGCTTGATCGTCGGCATCTACTTTACCCGCAATCCGGACAAGCTCGAACGGATGGCGAGGCTGTTCGGAGGAGCAGCGGGAGCGCGGATGCCGCACTGAACCTCACCGCCGGGCGATTGCGAGTTCCCTACGGCAAATCGCCGAGAATGCACAGAGCGGGTCGAGGTCGCCGGCGTGGTGGATGCCGGCGAAGGACGAGATGTTCTTGTGTGGGGAGAAGTAAGTCTCGCCAATTTGGCCGAATCGTCGAGGTCATGCTGGAAGGCTTCGCCGAACAAGGTCGAAGCCTCCCGAATGAACTCGCCGTAGAGTGCTTCCCGCCGAGCGCGGTCCTGCACCAGCAGCGTCGCGCGCTCCTGGCTGTGTTGCGTCAGCGATGTGGTCGCAAAGGAAGCCATCGCGCCGATGGCGGAACCCGCGAGTGCGGAGAGCGCCGAGACGTAGGCCGCATCCATCGGCGCCGTTCCTCAGGCCACTCGCTTCGGCTGCGCCGCCAGCCAATCGCTGTAGCGCCGCTTCGACAGCCACGCGTCACCGGTGGGTGTCAGCCAGCGGTCTTCGAGGAGTATCCCAAAGTATGGGGCGGTATCATCCAGGATGACTTCACGCGTTTCACCGATGCCGTCAAAATGGCGCTTCACCAGCTCGACCATCGGGAGCCGCTCAGGCCCAGCGATCTCGATCATGCCGTTTCGAGCTGGTGCGAGCGCGACCTCGGCGACTTTCGCGGCCACGTCGGCCGACGCGATCGGCTGGATCGACGCGGAGGTCACCCGCGAAACGCCGTCGATAATTGTCGCTTCCGCGATCGTGCCAACGAACTCGAAGAACTGCGTGGCGCGCACCACCGTCCAAGGCACGGCCGCCGAGGCGACCAGCTCCTCCTGGGCCAGCTTGGCGCGAAAGTAGCCGCTATCGAGCAGGAGCTCGGTCCCGACCACCGAGAGCGCCACGTGATGCATGACGCCCGCAGCCTGCTCAGCCGCTGTGAGGTTCCGTCCGGCGCGGACGAAGAAGTCCATCGCCGCATCGTCAGCAAAGGAGGGCGAGTTGGCGACGTCGACGACGACGCTGGCACCTTGCAATGCATCCGCGAGCCCCTCGCCCGTGACAGCGTTCACCCCCGTATTGGGCGAGGCCGCGAGCGCCTCGTGACCGGCACTTCTTACGTTGGCGACGACCTGCGAGCCGATCAGCCCAGTACCGCCGATGACGACGATCTTCATGTAACGCTCCATCTCGACTCCGGCCCCCGCGGGACGGTCGTGGTCAAGACGAGGAGCGCCTCTCACAGTGTGACATTGGCGGGAAGAATCGATGCGCCCTCTTTGGGTCGGCGAGGACTCATGTCGTTGCATGAGCCGGACGGAGACGAGCTAGATAGACCAAAGCCATTTTAGTTCGGCCATGCGATCTTACGGAAGCTCATCCTCGGGACAAATCCCGAGGATGAACGATTGCCAAAGAAGCGAACGTGCGCGATCTTCGGTTGCAACGGACGACCGTTTCGACCAGGGCCTCTCAGTAATCCCAGAACGCGGGAACCCACCGAAAGGCGTCGCCATCAATCGCGACCCGACCGACGGACGGGAACGGCAGGTGCGTGGCGATCAATTGCTCGCCGGTCGCCGCCAGTTCTCGCAGAAGCCGGACGCGAACGCGAGCCGCCTCCGCGGGATCGTGTTCGAAGCCGTTGTGCCAGTCGGGATGCTCGAACCCGACCGTGAACACGGCGTCGCCGGCGAATGTCAGCCGGTCGCTGCCGGATGCCATACGGACGACGCTGTGCCCGGGAGTGTGGCCGCCGGTGCGTTGGACAATCACCCCCGGTGCGACCTCGTGCTCCTCGTCGAAGAGCCGCAACTGGCTGCGGTACTGTTGCGTGAACTGCTTGGCAGCTGCCCTGAGCGCGTCAGGAAACCCTTGAGGCATGTCGACGTGGGTGAAGTCAGGCGCTTCCCAGAATTTGACCTCGGCAGCCGCCACATGGATCCGCAGATCCGAGCGAAGCCGCTCCTTTACTCCGTCGACAAGGAGCCCGCCAACATGGTCCATGTGCATGTGGGTGAGCACCACGTCCGTCACAGACACGAGATCGATACCTACGGCCTCCAATCTCCTGATCAGTTGCCCGGCTCGCGGCAGGTTCAGGTTCGGGTCCAGCCCCAACCCGGCGTCGATGAGGATGGTTTGGCCGCCGCTGTAGACGACAACCGCGTTTAGCGACCAGTCGAACGCGTCCGTCGGCAGGAACATGTCGTTCAGCCAAGCCGCTCGTACGGCTTGGTCAACATTGTGTCCCAACATCTTGGTCGGGAGCGGCAGCACGCCATCGCTGACGACCAGTACGTCGATCTCACCGATCCGCACCGCGTAGCGCGAGGGCACCAACTCCTCCCCGCTTACACGAGGAGGGCCAGCATATCCCAGATCGATTCGCTTGGTATCGGCGGGTATTATTGCAGTCATCGTCATCCCTCTCGCGGGACGCGCGTGCATCTGGCTCGTCAGGTTCACTAAACGCGCGTCATGCCACGGAGACGAGATAGGATCGGCCGATGTGACATGAGCGATGAGGAGCTAAAATCATAACCCGTGGATGATCGTTTTTCCCCCACGGTTTCCCGGAGGGGACGTTCCTCGGTCTTGCAATGACCCGAGAACAGCCTGGACGGCGACGTTTGCTCTGATGCATTTCCGCCCGGAAGCGGACAAGCAAAGAACCACCCAGCTGAGACGTTCACTCGGGCGGTCTACGACAGCCGGTGCTGGCCGAAAGCCGTTGGTCCGCTTTGAAATCAGCAAGACATTGAAGCAGACCTAAAGAGTGCCGTGTGGCTCGTCATTGAAGTGCAAACCTCGAAGTGGCAGCGGAGCCCACGTCGCGACATGGCCCTGCAACGAGGAACGTCAGCCCGCGCCGGCGCATCCCGGCCCACAATCAAACATTGAGACGCATGGTCGTTCTCCGTGAACTCGGGCCGGAGCAGCGTCAATGCCGCGATCACAAGCCTTGATGATTTCACTCCAGCAGACAGCCGGCAGGGCTGCCGAACCAGAGTCGAACGATACCAACATGCATTAAGTCCAGAGCCCGCGGCGAAAGCTAAACAGCAACATCCGGCGACGCGCCGCCCCATTTTCGGCCCAACGGCTGCCCATCAGGAAGTGAAACGTGCTGGCTCACTCCTCAGGCCGAACGGTTGAGCAATCATCTCCACTCAGCCCTATTGCCGTTCTTTCCCGTCGGTGGTTTCTCGTTGCCACGTACGATCCCGACGGCAGCCTCGCCGGGCCGTATGCATCTGCCCTGAAGGTGTGTTCGAATGACGCCGACTACGTCGCAACTGGAGCCGAAGCTCCTCCTGAAGAGCCTCCGCGCGTTTCGGAAGGGAGACTTCTCGACCCGGCTGCCGCTGGATCTGACTGGCATCGATGGCGAAATCGCGGAAGCATTCAACGACATCGTCGAGCTGAACCAGGGGCTCGCGCGGGAACTCGACAGGGTCGCGCGTACGGTGGGCAAAGACGGGCGCATCAATGAGCGCGGCAAGCTGCCGGCGGCAACTGGCGGCTGGAACGACTGCGTCGAGTCGGTCAACACGATGATCGGCGACCTCGTGCAACCGACCACCGAGGTCGCGCGGGTCATCGGTGCGGTGGCCAAGGGCGATCTCGGCCAGACCATGCAGCTTGAGATCGAGGGCCGCCCGCTGAGGGGCGAGTTCCTGCGCATCGGCAAAGTGGTCAATACGATGGTCGACCAGCTGAACTCCTTCGCGTCCGAGGTGACGCGCGTGGCACGCGAGGTGGGCTCCGAGGGCAAGCTCGGTGGTCAAGCCCAAGTTAAGGGCGTCGGCGGCACCTGGAAGGATCTCACGGACAACGTGAACCTGATGGCGGCCAACCTCACCGGACAGGTGCGCAATATCGCGGAGGTCACAACCGCTGTCGCCAACGGCGATCTGTCCAAGAAGATCACCGTTGACGTCAAGGGCGAGATCCTGGACCTGAAATCGACCATCAACACGATGGTGGACCAGCTGAACTCCTTCGCCTCGGAGGTGACTCGCGTCGCCAAGGAGGTGGGCTCGGAAGGCAAGCTCGGTGGACAAGCCCAGGTCAAAGGCGTCGGCGGTGTCTGGAAGGATCTAACCGACAACGTGAACATGATGGCCGAGAACCTGACCGGCCAAGTGCGCAACATCGCCGAGGTCACGACCGCGGTCGCGCGCGGCGACTTGTCCAAGAAGATCACCGTCGACGTTAGAGGCGAGATCTTGGCTCTGAAGCTGACTATCAACACAATGGTGGATCAGCTGAACTCCTTCGCTTCAGAGGTGACGCGCGTCGCCCGCGAAGTCGGCACCGAGGGCAAGCTCGGTGGCCAAGCACAGGTTGAGGGGGTCGGCGGAACCTGGAAGGACCTGACCGACAACGTCAATATGATGGCCGCTAACTTGACGGGTCAGGTCCGCAACATTGCCGACGTGACCACCGCGGTGGCCAACGGCGATCTGTCCAAGAAGATCACCGTCGACGTGCGCGGCGAGATCCTGGAGCTGAAGAACACCATCAACACCATGGTGGATCAGCTCAATTCCTTCGCCTCCGAGGTGACGCGCGTCGCCCGTGAAGTCGGCTCAGAAGGTAAACTCGGCGGGCAGGCCCAGGTGCGCGGCGTGGCCGGTACGTGGGCCGATCTCACCGACAACGTGAACCTGATGGCGGCCAATCTGACCGGTCAGGTGCGCAACATCGCCGACGTGACCACGGCGGTAGCCAACGGCGATCTGTCCAAGAAGATCACCGTCGACGTTCGCGGCGAGATCCTGGAGCTGAAGAACACCATCAACACGATGGTCGACCAGCTCAATTCCTTCGCTTCAGAGGTGACGCGCGTCGCGAAAGAGGTCGGCTCGGAAGGCAAGCTCGGCGGGCAGGCCCGCGTCGAGGGTGTAGCGGGAACCTGGGCCGATCTCACCGACAACGTGAACCTGATGGCAGCCAATCTGACCGGTCAGGTGCGCAACATCGCCGATGTGACCACGGCGGTGGCCAACGGCGATCTGTCCAAGAAGATCACCGTCGACGTCAAGGGTGAGATCCTGGAGCTCAAGTCGACCATCAACACGATGGTGGATCAGCTCAATTCCTTCGCCTCCGAGGTGACGCGCGTCGCCCGCGAGGTCGGCACAGAGGGCAAGCTCGGCGGTCAGGCACAGGTCAAGGGTGTCGGCGGCGTCTGGAAGGGCCTGACCGACAACGTGAACATGATGGCCGCTAACCTCACCGGACAGGTGCGCAATATCGCGGAGGTCACAACCGCTGTCGCCAACGGCGATCTGTCCAAGAAGATCACCGTCGCCGTCGAGGGCGAGATCCTGGAGCTCAAGTCGACCATCAACACCATGGTGGATCAGCTCAACTCCTTCGCCTCCGAGGTGGTCCGTGTCGCCCGTGAAGTCGGCATCGAGGGCAAGCTCGGCGGTCAGGCCCAGGTGCGCGGCGTCGGCGGAACCTGGAAGGACCTGACCGACAACGTCAACATGATGGCGGCCAATCTGACCGGTCAGGTGCGCAACATCGCCGATGTGACCACGGCGGTGGCCAACGGCGATCTGTCCAAGAAGATCACCGTCGACGTCAAGGGTGAGATCCTGGAGCTCAAGTCGACCATCAACACGATGGTGGATCAGCTCAACTCCTTCGCCTCCGAGGTGACGCGCGTCGCACGCGAAGTCGGCTCGGAAGGCAAGCTCGGCGGTCAGGCCCAGGTGCGCGGCGTCGGCGGAACCTGGAAGGACCTGACCGACAACGTCAACATGATGGCCGCTAACCTCACCGGACAGGTCCGCGGCATCGCGGATGTCGTCACTGCGGTGGCCCAGGGCGACCTCAAGCGGAAGCTCTCAGTCGACGCCAAGGGTGAGATCGCCGCCCTGGCCGACACCGTCAACGAGATGATCGAGACGCTCGCTACCTTTGCCGATCAGGTCACCAACGTCGCGCGCGAAGTGGGTGTCGAGGGTAAGCTCGGCGGTCAGGCCCGGGTGCCGGGCGCAGCAGGCCTATGGCGCGATCTGACAGACAACGTGAACCAACTCGCGGCGAACCTGACGACCCAGGTGCGCGCCATCGCCGAGGTGGCGACTGCGGTGACGAAGGGCGACCTCGCACGCTCGATTTCGGTTGAGGCCTCCGGCGAGGTCGCCTCGCTGAAGGACAACATCAACGAGATGATCCGCAACCTGCGGGACACGACCCTCAAGAACGCCGAGCAGGACTGGCTGAAGACGAACCTCGCCAAGTTCACGCGCATGCTGCAGGGCGAGCGCGACCTCGCCACCGTCTCCAACCTGATCCTTTCCGAGATCGCGTCGCTCGTGAACGCCCAGCGCGGCGTGTTCTACATGGTGGAGGACGAGGGCGGAGAGCCGGTTCTGGACCTGATGGCGAGCTACGCCTTCACGGAGCGCAAGAACCTGTCGAACCGGTACCGCCTCCGCCAGGGTCTCGTGGGTCAATGCGCCTTCGAGAAGAAGCGCATCCTCCTCACCCACGTGCCCGGTGACTACATCACCATCGGCTCAGCTCTCGGCGAGGCGCCGCCGCTCAACATCATCGTGCTGCCGGTCCTGTTCGAGCAGGAAGTCCGGGCGGTCATCGAGCTGGCGTCGTTCAACCGCTTCAGCGAGACGCATCAATCCTTCCTCGATCAGCTAACGGAGTCGATCGGCATCGTGCTCAACACGATTGCCGCCAACATGCGGACCGAGGGCCTCCTCAAGCAGTCGCAGCTCCTGACTGGCGAATTGCAGAGCCGGCAGGAGGAGCTGAAGAAGACAAACGATCGCCTGGAGCTGCAGGCCGCCTCGCTGCAGCAGTCGGAGGACCTCCTCAAGAGCCAGCGCGAGCGGCTGCAGCAGACAAACGAGGAGCTGGAGGAGAAGGCGCGGCTGCTCGAGATCCAGAAGCGCGAGGTCGAGGGCAAGAACCGCGAGGTCTCCGTCGCCAAGACCGCACTGGAAGAGAAGGCCGAGCAGCTGAGCATGACCTCGCGCTACAAGTCTCAGTTCCTAGCCAATATGAGCCACGAGCTGCGTACGCCGCTCAACAGCCTGCTGATTCTCTCGAAGCTTCTCTCCGAGAACCGGGACGGGAACCTTTCAGACAAGCAGCGGGAGTTCGCCAAGACCATCAACGCTGCCGGGACCGACCTCCTGTCGCTCATCAACGACATCCTCGATCTCTCCAAGATCGAGTCAGGGACGGTGTCGCTTGAGATCGGCGACGTGACGCTGCAGGACCTTGTCGAGAATCTTAACAGGACCTTTCGGCAGCTCGCCGAGGAGCGCCACCTTGGCTTCATAATCGATGTCGAACCTGGCTTGCCGCGCGCGGTGCGCACAGATTCGAAGCGCCTGCAGCAGGTGCTCCGGAACCTCCTCTCCAACGCCTTCAAGTTCACCGAGAAGGGGAGCGTTTCGCTAAAGATCAGCTCGGCCGAGGGGTCGCCACTGCGCGCTGGGAGCCAGTGGATGGCCCTATCGGTCACCGATACCGGCATCGGCATCGCTGAGGATAAGCAGCGCATCATCTTCGAGGCGTTCCAGCAGGCCGACGGGACAACGAGCCGCAAGTACGGCGGCACGGGCCTGGGCCTCGCGATCAGCCGCGAGATCGCCCGCCTACTGGGCGGCGAAATCGTGGTTGAGAGCCAGATCGGTTCGGGTAGTACCTTCACCCTGTTCCTGCCGTTCGAGCCGCCGGTCCAGACCGTCACGGGTCGCACCTCGGATGCTTCGGATGGGAATGGCATTGCGGCGCTTATCGGCCGCCAGCCCAATGCCGCGATGGCGCTCTCGGCCTCAGCCGATGACCGTCATGCCATTCACCCGGGCGATCATATCGTGCTCATCGTGGAGGACGATGCGATGTTCGCCTCGGTGCTGCTGGAGCTTGCGCGCGAGCGCGGGTTCAAGGGCTTGATCGCGCAGGATGGCGCCGGCGCGCTGAGCCTCGCCCACCGCTTCAAGCCGCACGCCATCACCCTCGATATCGGTCTGCCCGACATGGACGGCTGGGCCTTGCTCGACCTCCTGAAGAACGATCCCCGCACCCGGCACATCCCGATCCACGTCATCTCGGTCAATGACGAGAAGAAGCGCGGCCTGCGCGCGGGCGCGTTCGGCTTCCTGGAGAAGCCCGTGGAGCGCGAAGGCCTGATGCGGGCGCTCGAGCGCTCGAAGGAATTCATCGCACGGCCCGTGCGCAACCTCCTGCTCGTCGAGGATGACGAGAACCAGCGCGCCAGCATCACGGCGCTCTTGAGCGAAGAGGGCGTCAAGATCTTCGGGGTCGGCACCGCCGCGGCCGCGCTAGAGGCCCTCACAGGTGGCCGTTTCGACTGTGCGATCATCGATCTCGGTCTGCCCGATATCGGTGGTTCCGAGCTGATCGAGCGGATCCGCGCCTCGCAGGAGGGCGAAGAGCTGCCGATCATCGTCTACACGGGCCGGGAGCTGACGACCGCAGAGGAGCAGCAGCTCAGGCAGACCGCCTCGACGATCATCCTCAAGGACACGCGCTCATCCGAGCGGCTTCTCGATGAGGCCGCCCTATTCCTGCATCGGACCATCGCTAGCGTTCCGGTCGAGGAGCAGATCCTCGTCGAACGGAAGGACGCGGCGTCTCTCCAGGGATGCCGGGTCATTCTAGTCGACGACGACCTGCGCAACATCTTCTCGCTCACGAGCGCCCTTGAGCAGTATGGGCTGGAGGTTCTGTTCGCGGAGAACGGGCAGGACGGCATCGCGCTGCTCAAGGCTAACCCGAACATCGATGCAATGCTGATCGACATCATGATGCCTGGGATGGACGGCTACGAGACGATGCGCACGATCCGGGCTCAGTCCACCTTCCGAAGCCTGCCGCTCATCGCGGTGACCGCGAAGGCCATGAAGGGCGACCGCGAGAAGTGCCTTGAGGCGGGCGCGACCGATTACGTCTCAAAGCCGATCGACATGGACCAGCTCCTCGCCGTGCTGCGGGTGCAATTGGCAAGGCGTGGTGAGGTCGTAAACAGCCCCGCACTGGTTCGCGGAGCCGCACAGGATTTTGAACGGCAAACACAATGACGGACCGACTGGATTTCCTTCCGGCTGGTACGGTTGCTCCCGCCGAACAGCTGGCCGCGCTCGCTGACCCGGACGCGATCCGAGCGAAGATCCTGATCGTCGATGACGATCAGCGTAATCTGCTCGCCGCCTCGGAGATTCTCGCTGATCCGGCGATTGACCTCGTCCTGGCAAACTCACCGGAGGAAGCCTTGCGCTGGGCGCTCCGGGAGAACTTCGCCGTGATCCTGCTCGACGTGCAGATGCCGCGTATGGATGGCTACGAGGTGGCCGCGCTCATCCGCGGCCGCTCGCGCACGTCCCGTGTCCCGATCCTTTTTCTCACGGCGCATAACAAAGACGACATTCACATCTTCCGCGGTTATTCCGCTGGAGCGGTGGACTATGTGTTCAAGCCCATCCAGCCGCTCGTCTTGAAATCGAAGGTCGACGTCTTCGTCGAGCTTTACCGCAAGACCGAGGAAATCAAGCGCAAGGCGGCGGCTGAGAAGCAGCTACTCCTAGAAAACCTGCGCGTGCGCGGCGAGAAGCTTGAAGCCGAGCAGGCGCTGCGTAGGCAGGCGGAGCATCAGGCTGCAGTGCTGCGTGGCCTTCCGATCGCGCTTTACACCTCACCGCTCGGATCGGAAGACCGGCGGCTCCACTTCACGAACGACAGCATCGAGCGCATCACCGGCTTCTCGCGTGAGGCCTTTGCCGATTCCAGCCTTTGGCAGTCGCGCCTCGAAGCGGAAGACAGGGACCGCGTTTTGGAAGATCTGCGCACCGTCTCGGCGGTCGGCGCAGTGGCTCTGGAATATCGTTGGCGCAACGCGGACGGCACGGAGCGGCACATCCTCGATCAGATTGCGGTCAACTGCGACGAGAGCGGCACGGCGGTCGAACTCTTCGGGATGTGGTTCGACGTGACAGAGCGCAAGGAGCTTGAGCTCAGCTTGCAGCACGCCTCGAAGCTTGAGGCAGTCGGCCGTCTGACCGGCGGTATCGCACATGACTTCAACAACATGTTGAGCATCGTGATCGGCAATCTCGACCTAATGAAGGGCTCGCTCCAGGGGAATGAGAAGGCGCTCCGCCGCGTCGAGAGTGCCATTGAGGGGGCGCATCGCTGCGCAGAACTCACCAGCCGTCTTCTGGCCTTCTCTCGGCGCTCTCCTCTCCAGCCGAGAGCGCTGGACTTCACAAGCTTTATCCCTGGCCTAATCAAGCTCCTCGAGCGCACGCTCGGCGAGCAGATCACGATCTCCGCGAACGTGGAAAAGGGACTACCGGAAGTCTGTGTCGATCACGCTCAATTCGAGGCCGCGCTCATCAATCTCGCTGTGAATGCGCGGGACGCGATGCCGGACGGAGGTACGTTGGACATCTGCATCCAGCGTCGCGACGCCCCTGCGCCGGGCTGCGTTGAAGGCTCGTGCTCCGTAGAGATCGCGGTCGCCGACTCGGGCACCGGGATGCCGCCCGCTATCCTCGCCCGCGTATTCGAACCCTTCTTCACAACGAAGGAAGCTGGCAAGGGCACCGGTCTCGGTCTCAGCATGGTCTACGGCTTCGTGCAGCAGAGCGGCGGTACCATTGCCGTCGACAGCAGCCCTGACCAGGGCACCCGATTTGTTATCACGTTGCCTGCGCTTTTTAGGCGGAGGCCTACGCCGCAGGACATCGATCCGGGGACGACTTCAGCAGCGCCGAATCCGGTGGATGGCGCCGGTAAGGCCGTGCTCGTCGTCGAGGATGACGCTGATGTTCGATCCACCGTTGTCTCAACCCTTGAGGCGCTCGCGTTCAGGGTAATCAGTGCGCAGGACGGGAGCGAGGCTTTAGACCTCCTGCAGACGGAGGCTAACATCGCTCTCGTCTTCAGTGACGTGAACATGCCTGGTGCGACGAACGGCATCGACCTTGGACACACCATCCGTCAGCGATGGCCGCAAATGCCGATCCTGCTTACCTCCGGCTATCTCCGAGAGGATCAGGACGCCAATGGCTTCGCGTTGCTGCAGAAGCCGTACCGCGCGAGCGATTTGGTTGAAATATTAAGAGGTTTGCTCAGCGACTCTCGCGAGGAAACGACACTTGAATGACCGCTTGACAGCTATCGAGTGTGGACGGAGCGCCGCTTAGATCGCGATGTCCGCTTCGGAGGAGCGCATCATGTCGGCTGAACGGCCGATATGTGCGCGAAGCCGACAGTCCGCACTTGCGCGCGATGGCGCTCTGGTGTGACGTAGTCTGGCCGAAAGCCGCGGGTCCGCTTCGGAGAAGCACGGGCGGAAAAGCCGACGGTCTGCTTCCATGCTTCGGAGGAAATAAACAGACATTCGGCTCTGCTCTGCCGAATGGGTTGAATTGACCTCATCCGTACATTTGGCAAAGACAACTTGAACGTCCGCAAGGTGTCACTTCGAGGCAAGCAACCTGGGAGCTCTCGGATGCGCCGACGATGTCCGTATTGTCCTGCTAGCGTCACAGGGGACGCAGGTCGTGAGAACGTTTGAGCGATCACGGATTTCCGGCGTGTTGCCACACCTCGCGAGATCATCGGCCTCAAGCGGCTGTGCAAACCCATGAAGCCCGTCAGCAAATGCCTCAAGGCCGTGGTTGTGTGGAAAGGCCAAGCACGAATTCTCTCCGCGTCCCATCATGGACCTCCTATTTGCAGCAGTTCTGCGATGCCCGTTCGGATAAAAACACAAGAATGGCAATTCGAAAAAATCTATTTTTCCTCACTCGGCGCGCCGTTCTTTGCTTGCGCGCGGCGTCCAGCTCTTATGAAATTTGTCGCGTCAATGTAGATATCGCCATCCAAGATTCTAATATTATAAGTGCACAGACGGCGGATCGACCAGCCCGGGGAAACCGCTCCATCCGTGAGCGCGAACGACGCTTGGTGATGGGGGCAGTGCAGGCGGCCCGCCACACAGCGCCCCTTGGCGAGATCGGCACCCTCGTGTGGGCAGGTCCGCTCGAGGGCAAAGACCCGGTCGCCATCGTGCACGATAAGAAGACTTTGCCCGTCGATCGTGACTGGAATAACCGAGCCGGCCCCGAACGCTGCCAGGGCGCCAATGCGAATCCAGGCCACTTCCCCGCCGCGCGGATGGTCCGAGTCGGGTGATCGATCGAGAGCGGGCACTTCGTCAGCCGCCGAGATAAGCTGCCCGGACATGGGGATCGGCGATCAGGGCATCGCCGGAACCCTCAAGTACGATGCGACCGGTCTCGAGCAGATAGGCGTAGTCGCAGAGCTCGAGCGCCGCGAAGGCGTTTTGCTCGACCAGCAGCACGGTGGTGCCTTGGTCGCAGATCGACCGGATCACCGCGAACATCCGCTCGACGATGTTGGGAGCGAGCCCCAGCGAGGGTTCGTCGAAGAGCACCAGCTTCGGCCGCGCCATCAGCGCCCGGCCAATCGCCAGCATCTGCTGCTCGCCGCCGGACAGGGTTCCGGCAGCCTGGTCGCGCCGCTCGGCGAGCCGTGGGAACTCACCGTAGACGCGCGCCAAATCCGCCGCGATGCCGGCCCGGTCGCGACGCAGATACGCGCCCATGGCGAGATTCTCGGCGACGCTCATCTGCGGGAAGACGCGGCGTCCCTCTGGGCAATGGGCGATGCCCGCTTCCAAGATGCGGCGGGGCTCCGCACCCGCGATGTCGCGGCCGCCGAACCGGATCGCGCCCGACCGCGCGGGCACGAGGCCAGAGATCGCCCGCAACGTCGTTGACTTGCCGGCCCCGTTGGCCCCGACGAGGGCGACGAGYTGCCCCTCGCGGACGTCGATGGTCAGGCCCTTGAGCGCCGTGACGTGGCCGTAGCCGCAGACGAGGTCTCGGATCTCAAGCATGGGCCGCCTCTCGCGTCACTTGGGCGTCCTGCGCCTCAGCGGCCGCCCGTCGGGCAGCGCTGCCCTGGCCGAGATAGGCCTCGATTACTGCCGGGTCGCTACGGATCCTCTCTGGCGGGCCCTCCGCGATAAGCCGGCCGTAGTTAAGCACGACGATGCGGTCGGAGACCTCCATCACCATCGGCATGTCGTGCTCGACGAGCAGGATCGTGACGCCACGCTCCCGGATCTGCCGGATCAAGCGCACGAAGACGCGGGTCTCCGAGGCGTTCATGCCCGAGACCGGCTCGTCGAGCAGCAGCATGGCCGGCTCGGTGGCGAGCGCCAGCGCCACGCCGACGAGGCGCTGCTCGCCGTAGGCCAAGCTGCCCGCCTTCTCCTGCGCCCGGCCCGACAGGCCGACCCAGTCGAGCAGGGCCGCGGCGCGCTCACGCAGTTGCCGCTCGCTCGCGCCGGCGCGGCCCAGCAGCGCGTCGAGGCGCTGTGCCCTGCCGAGGCCGGGTGCCTTGGAGGTGCCCTGCCGGTGCAGGCCGATCATCACATTGTCGAACACCGTGTCGTCCGGGAAGACGCTGGTGCGCTGGAAGGTGCGCGCCAGGCCCAGCCGCGTGATGTCGTGCGGAGCCAAGCCCGCGAGCCCCGTGCCGCGGAAGCGGACCGTGCCCTGGCTGGGCTTCAGGAAGCCCGTCATCACGTTGAAGGCCGTGGTCTTTCCTGCCCCGTTCGGGCCGATCAGGCTGACGATCTCGCCCTCGGCCACGTCGAAATGCAGGTCGGCGATGGCGACGAGGCCGCCGAAGCGCACCCCAACATGCTCGACCGAGAGGATCATGCTCATCGCTGCACCGCCGGTTCGGCCTTGAGGACGGGGACGGCCGCCGGACGGCGCCGGGCGAGGACGCCCGCAAGTCCCGGCACGATGCCCCGCGGCATCACGAACAGGATCGCGATCAGCACGAGCCCATAGACGATCCACTGGGCTTCCGGCGCCATCACCGGCCGCAGGGCCACGGGCAGGAGTCCGAAGATCAGGCCGCCGATGACCGGCCCCATCAGCGTGCCCTTGCCGCCTGCCACCACCATGATGACGATGCTGACCGTGGTGGTGAAGGCGAAGATGTCGGGATCAATGATGCGCAGGTAATGGGCGTAGAGGCTGCCCGCCGCCCCCGCCATCGCCGCCGAGATAACGGCGGCGACCGTCAGCGTGCGGGTGGCGTTGATTCCGACCGAGAGTGCGAGCGGTTCGTTCTCCTTGAGGCCTCGCATGGCCCGGCCGAAGCGCGAGCCGACGAGGCGGGCGATGATCACCCAGCAGAGCGTGCCGACGGCCAGCACGAGGTAGTAGTTCTGAAGCTTCGTCCGGAGCGTCCAGGTGCCGAGGCCCGGGACGCCCAGCGTGATGGCCGGGATGTTGGTGAGCGCCAGCGGGCCCTGGGTCAGCTCCACCCAGTTGAGGGCCACCAGCCGCACCACCTCCGCGAAGGAGATCGTCACGATGACGAAGTAGGCGCCGCGCACCCGGAAGGAGAGGCGCCCGATCAGCCAGCCGCAAAGCCCGGCCGCGAGCGTCCCGAGGAGGAAGCCGACCGCCGCCGGCCATGGGTCGTGGACGACGCGCAGGCTGAAGCCCAGATCGACGTCGAAGCCGAGGCTCGTCAGGGCGCTCACATAGGCCCCGATTCCGAAGAAGGCGATGTGGCCGAGGCTGAGCTGCCCGGTGAACCCGAGGAGCAGGTTCAAGCTCATGGCGGCGATCGTCAGGATGCCCGTCACGATCAGCGCGTTGAGGAGATAGGGCTCGGAGCCCAGTGCCAGCGGCAGGGCGACAAGGGCGGCGAGCAGCGCGAGGGGGAGGAGCCGGCTCATCCGATGCGCTCCGCCTTCGCGAACAGGCCGGTCGGCCGGTAGAGAAGCACCGCAATGATGATCAGGAAGCCCATCGCGTCCCGGTAGCCGGAGGAGACGTAGCCGGCGCCGAGTTCCTCTGCGAGAGCCAGGATGAAGCCGCCGATGGCCGCCCCCGTGACGTTGCCAAGGCCGCCAAGGATCACGATGGCGAACGCCTTGAGCTCGGCGAGCCCGCCCATCTGCGGATGCACGACGTAGACGGGCCCGAGGAGCGCGCCGGCCGCGGCAGCGAGCCCGGAGCCCATGGCGAAGGTCGCGGTGTAGATGAGCCGCACGTTCACGCCCATCAGGGCGGCCGTGTCCGAATCCTGGAAGGCGGCGCGCATGGCGAGCCCGAGCTTCGTCCGGTTGATCAGGGCGTAGGTGAGCCCGATCAGGGCGAGGGCGGCGCCGAACACGAACAGCCGCAGCCAGGAGACAGACGCCGGTCCGATCTGCAGTGGCGCCTCGGGGAAGGGCGAGGCGATCGCCTTAGCGACACCGCCGAATACCCAGAGTGTTCCCGATTGCAGGACGATGCCGGCGCCGATCATCACGAGCATCGTGGTGTCGATGTCCGATCCCCGGAATGGACGCAGCAGCAGGATCTCGATCGCGGCGCCCAGCGCCATCCCGCCGAAGATCGCCACCGGCAGCGCCAGGAAGAAGTTCAGGCCGAGGGACGCCGCGGCGAGATACATCGCGTAGGCGCCCCCCGTGTAAAGCGCGCCGTGGGTGAAGTTCACCACGTTCATGATCCCGAAAATCAGGGTCAGCCCGATCCCGAGTAGCGCATAGGTGCCCCCGAGGATCAGCGCGTTGATGAGGTGCTGGGTTAGTTGGTCCATGGGCGGCCTCTCACGTGGGGGTGCTGCTCGGCACGGCGAATGGTCTCGACCCTGACACCCGCCACGCGGTTGGGAGAGGGACAGTACCCAGCCTCACAGCGTCGGCAGGATCACGCGGCCGTCCTTGATCTCGATGAGGTAGACGTCGGGCTTGCTCTGGCCGCTCTCCTTGCCGGCGGGGCCGGCCTTGGCGAAGCGGATCGGGCCGTTGAGCCCGGTAAAGTCGACCGACCAGAACGCCTTGGCGATGGCCGCGGGCTCGGCCTTGCCGGCCTTCTCGATGGCCTGCGCGATCGCACGGATGCCGTCGTAGCCGCGGAAGCTCTCGGTGACGCCCGCGAACTGATAGCCGCGCTTCTTCCACTCGCCGATGAAGGCCTCGGTCGCCTTCGGATCAGGGGTCTTCTCGGGGATCCAGGGCAGGAAGGTCGTCAGGTGCATGGTGCCGTCGGCGGCCGATCCCGCCTGGGCGATGATCTGGTCCGGGTTCTGCGAGCCACCGGTGGTGATGACGCGCTTCTTCAGACCCATCGCCGCCATCTGCTTGAACAGGAGTACCAGTTGGTCGACGGCGCTCGTGATCATGATCGTGTCGCTATCTGATGCCTTCAGCTTGACGAGCTGGGCGCTCATGTCCTGCGCGCCCTGGTCCATGGTCTCGACGAGGCCGACCTGAACGCCCTTGTCCTTCAGCATCTTGCCGAAATCGGTCGCGGCGCCGCGCCCGAAATCGTTGTTGAGCACCAGGAAGTCGACCTTCTTCAGCCCGAGCTTCTCCACCATCGGCGCGAAGGTCTCAGCCTCGAGGGAAGAGGGGGGTGAGATGCGGAAGACGTAGGGGTTGCCCGAGGTGGTGATCTTGCCGGACGAGGAGGTCTCGACCAGCATCGGCACTTCGTAATCGGCGAGCTTGGGCATCACGGCGAGCGTCAGGCTGGAGCCCCAGGCGCCCATCATCACCGGGGTCTTGTCGCTGGTGATGAGCTTCTCAGCCACCGCCGCGGCCTCGGTCGGGTTGCTCTTGTTGTCCTCGACGACGAGCTCGAGCTTCTGTCCGAGGACGCCGCCGCGCGCGTTGATCTCGTCGGCGGCGATCTTCGCGCCGTTGACCACGTAGGTGCCCGAGGCCGCGAAGGGCCCGGTCAGGGGCTCATTGACGCCGATGCGGATCGTGTCGCCCCGCGCGCCGGTGACGGTCAGCGCCAACAGGATCGCGGTGGTGAGTGTGAACCGGCTCGGCATTCTCGGGTCTCCGGAAGCTTGGGGCTTGAGCGAGGGACAGGGTCAGGCGCGCCCGCGCCACGCCGCGAGGCGGGCTCGGACCACGTCGAGGAGTAGGCGTAGGGGATTGAGGTCGGCGGGCGCCGGGGCGGCGAGACCCGAGAGGCGGGCGTCGAGGTTCCGGGCGAACGCGGTGCTGATCCGGCCGGCGAGGTCTCGCACGAGGCCCGGACGGCCGAACTGAGCGAGCGGCCCGGTCAGGGTGTAGCCGACGTCGAGGTCGAGCCGCGCGGTCCCGGGTACCGGGCCGGCGCCGACCCGGTAGCGGATCTCACCCTTGGTGGCCGAGCGCCCGCCCGCATCCGCGCCGACGCCACGGACGCGGCCGCTCAGCGCCGCCTCGTCCCGCTCGATCCGGGCGCGGCCTCGGAAGGTCGCGGCGATCGGGCCGATCCGCACCTGCAGGCCGCCCTCCACCGTCTCCGGGGCGGGCCGACCGGTCAGGACGGCGCCGGGCAGRCAGGCCGCAACGGCCTCGATATCGGCGAGGAGCGCGAAGACGGCCTCGGGCGGGTGGGCGAGGTCGAGGGATTGGGTGAAGCTCTGGGCCGGCGCAAAGGCCTCGGCGAGGTCCGAGGCGGCAGCGGGCGCGAGCGCCGCCACCGTCCGGGACGGAGGCGCGGCGGCGGCGGCGACCGTTTCGCCGATCCGAGCCCCGACCGGTCCGAGCCGGCGCTCGCTGCTCGCCGACGGGCCGATGCCCCGGGCGCGGCGATCGGCGATCACGCCCATCACCGCCCGCACGATGCCGGCATAGCCGGTGCAGCGGCAGAGGTTGCCCGAGAGCCCGACGCGGATCCGGCGCTCGTCGGCCTCCGGCAGCCGCACCACGAGGTCGCGCGCGGCCACCAGCATGCCGGGCGTGCAGTAGCCGCACTGAAGCGCGTGCTCGCGGTTGAAGGCGCCGCGCAGCTCGCCCGCGATCTCATCCGCGTCGAGGCCCTCGATGGTGGTGATCGCGGCGCCCGCGCAGGCGCCCGCGAAGGTGAGACAGGCGCGCGCGGGCTCGCCGTCGAGGAGCACCGTGCAGGCCCCGCAGACGCCGTGCTCGCACCCGAGATGGGTGCCCGTGAGGTCGAGGGAGTCCCGCAGCACGTCGCCGAGATGGCTGCGCGGCTCGGCCTCGACCCGGCGGGCGACGCCGTTCACCGTCAGCGCGAGGGCCATGCGGCCCGACGGGGCGGCGAGGGCGGCGCTCATGCGGCCTCCGGAACGGAGAGGGGGTTCGGGCAGCCCGCCTGCGCTACCGCGCGGGCCAGCACCGTGACGTGGACGTGACGCTCGACCCGGTCGGCCATGCCGGCCTCGGCCAGGACGGCGTCGGCGACGCGCGGGTCGAAGCGCGCGGCGAAGTCGGGGCCGATGCGGCCTCCGAAGAGCGGGCGGGCGTCGGCCAGCAGTACGGGCGGCCCCTCGACGGCGCCGATCACCGCGCGCCCGCGCCCCGCGGCCGGCTCGATCCGCACGGCGCCGATGGCGTGGGCGAACTCGCCGATCTTGGCGCAGTGCTTGACGTAGCCCCAGGCTGCCCCGTCCGGCAGCGCCGGCACCCGGACCGCCGCGAGGACCTCGTCGGGTCCAAGCGCGACGTCGAGGGCTCCGGTGACGAAGCGCTCGACGGGAAGGGTGCGGCGGCCCGCGCGGCCCGCGATCTCGACCGCGGCGCCGAGCGCGGTGAGCGCGCTCACCCAATCCGCCGCCGGGTCGGCGTGGACGAGGCTGCCGCCGACCGTGCCGCGGTTGCGCACCGGCCGGTACGCGATCGCGGAGGCGACGCGCCGCAGGGCGCCGTCGGTATTGTCGGGCACACGCCCATCCTCGATGTCGGCATGCGTCACGCAGGCGCCGAGCACCAGGGTGCTGCCGTCCATGCGGACCTGCCGGAGTTCGGGAACCCCGGTGATGTCGAGGACGAGGTCCGGCTCGACGAGGCGGAGGTTGAGCATCGGCCCGAGCGACTGGCCGCCCGCGATCAGCTTCACGTGGCCCGTCGCCTCTGCGAGGCGGTCGAGGAGCGCGGGCAGGCTCGCCGGACGCTCCCAGGCGAAGGGGGCGGGCTTCATGCGGCCTCCCGGGCGCGGGTCTGCGCCGGCTTGGCAGCGAGCACCGCCTCCACGATCCGGTGCGGAGTGACGGGACTGTGCAGCATCTCGACGCCCAGCGGCCCGAGGGCGTCGTTGATGGCGTTGGCGAGCGCGGCCGGGGGGGCGATAGCCCCGCCCTCGCCGATGCCCTTCTGGCCGAAGCGCGTGTAGGGGGACGGCGTCTCCATGTGGTCGATACGGGCCATCGGCACCTCGGCGGGACCCGGCAGCAGGTAGTCGCCCAGGGTCGAGGCGAGCGGCTGGCCGCGGGCGTCGAAGCGCATCTCCTCGAACAGCGCCGTCCCGATGCCCTGCGCGAGGCCGCCGTAGATCTGGCCGTCCACGACCAGCGGGTTCACCAACGTGCCGCCGTCCTCGACGATGACGTAGTCGAGGATCTCGACCGCCCCCAGATCAGGGTCGACCGCGACGACCACCGCGTGGGCCGCGTACGAGAAGGTGCCGGAGTCGCGCTGCGGCTTGTAGCCCGCGGTGACTTCGAGCCCGCCCGGATCGGTGTCGGGCGCGAGATCCTGCGGGCGTCGGTACCAAGTGTGGGCGATCGTCGCGAGCGGGACATCGCCCGAGGGCCCGACCACGTGGCCGCCCGCGAAGCGGCACTCCTCGGGCTTCGCCTGGAGCAGGTGGGCGCCGATCTTCACGGCGCGTGCGCGCAGCTCCTCGCAGGCGGCCGCGACCGCGCCGCCCGCCATCACCATCACGCGGGAGCCCCATGAGCCGGTGGAGTAGGGCGTCATCGCGGTGTCGCCGTGAACGAGGCGGGTGCGCGCCACCGGCACGCCCAGGATCTCGTGGGCGACCTGTGCCAGCGTCGTCTCCAGGCCCTGGCCGTGGGAATGGGCGCCGATGCGGAGCTCGAGCCCGCCGTCCGGGGTCAGCCGGGCCGCGGCCTGCTCGTGGCCGGGCACCATCGGGATGCCCCAGCCGGAATAAACCGAGGTGCCGTGCGCCGCCTGCTCGCAGTAGATCGACAGCCCGAGGCCGATGCGGCGTCCGTCGGGCTCGCCGGCCTGCTGGCGGGCGCGCACCGCCGCGACGTCGATCGCCCCGAGCGCGCGGGCCAGCGCCTCCGGGTAGTCACCGCTGTCGAAGTGCTTCCGGGTGATGTTCTCGAACGGCATCTGCTCGGGCCGCACGAGATTCCGCTCGCGGACGATCTCGGGCGCGAGGCCCGCCTCACGGGCGACCGCGTCGAGCACGAGTTCGAGGGCGAAGCAGACGCCGGTGCGCGCCACACCCCGGTAGGGCAGGATCGGGCACTTGTTGGTGGCGACCGACCACGTGCGGCAGCGATAGCTCGGGAAGTCGTAGGGCCCCGGCAGGATGCTGGCGACCTGCGCGGCCTCCAAGCAGGCCGAGAACGGGTAGGCCGAATAGGCGCCGGAATCGACGGTCGCTTCGCAGTCGATGCCGCGCAAGCGGCCGTCGCGCTCCGCGTAGGCCGTGATCCGGTAGTGGTGCTCGCGGCAATTGGCGTTGGCGGTGAGGTGCTCGCGCCGGTCCTCCAGCCAGCGCACCGGGTGGCCGCAGCGCAGGGCGAGCCAGCAGAGCGCGACGTCCTCGGCCAGCAGGATCGCCTTGTAGCCGAAGCCGCCGCCGACATCGGGCGAGACGATGCGGATGCGGCCCTGCTCGATGCCGAGACATTCCGAGAGGCCGTTGCGCACGATGTGCGGCATCTGGCTCGCGGTGTGGACCACGAGCTGGTCGAGGCGGTGGTCGAGCTGCACGACAGTGCCGCGCCCCTCGATCGGCGCCATGCACTGGCGGCCGGTCGAGATGGTGCGGCTGACCCGGATCGGCGCGTCGAGTGCGGAGGCGATGTCGATGTCGACCAGCGTCTCCAGGTAGACGTTGTCGCCCCAATGCTCGTGGACGAGGGCGGAGTCGGGCTCGCGCGCCGCCAGCATGTCGTGGACGGCCGGCAACTCCTCCAGGTCGAGCACGATCGCGGCGGCGATGTCCTCGGCCTCCGCGCGGGTCGGGGCCACGCACATCGCCACCAGCTCGCCGACCTGCCGGACCTTGGTCGTCGCCAACACCGGCTGTTCCGAGGCCTTGAAGCCGGGCAAGCCCGAGACCGCGCGGATCGGCAGGACGCCGTCGAGATCGGCGGCGGTGAAGACGCGGTCGCGAAAGGCCTCCGGTACGTGGATCGCCCGGATGCGGGCATGCGCCAGGGGGCTCCGCACGAAGGCGACGTCCTGCAGGCCGGGCAGGCGGAGGTCGCCCACATACTGGCCGCGCCCGCGCATCAGGCGGTCGTCCTCCTTGCGGGGCAGGCGTGCCCCGACGCCCTCGGTGAGGCCGCTCCTCGGTGGGGTCGTGTCGCTCATTGGGAAGCTTCCTCAAGGAGGTCGCGTGCGGCGCGGACCAAGAGGCCGTTGGGCCGGCGGAACGCGTCGAGGATCGAGAAGTGGTCGGCGCCCGGCACAGGCAGCAGCGCACCGGGCGCGTGTGCGGCGCTGCGGAGCGCGTGGAGGTTGCGCGCGTCGTGGACGAGGGCGGGCAGCTCCCGGGTTCCGTAGGCGACCGTCATGGGCTTGGACACGACCGGGAGCCGCAGCGGCGAGAGCGCGGCGATCTCGGCCTCGGTCAGGGCGAGCTTCGCGTTCAGATAGGTGTCGCGAATCGGAGCGAGGTCGTAGACGCCCGAGATCGCGAGCCCCGCCGCAACGGCCGGGTGACCGAGATTCATGGCGGCGAGCAGAGCGCCGGCCGACCAGCCGGAGAGCACGACCGGGCCGCCGATCCCGTTGCTCGGGCCGCGCGCCGCGAGCCAGTCGAGAGCCGCTCCGATCTCGGCGACGATGCCGGCAAGGCTCGCTTCCGGCGCCAGCGTGTAGCCCGGCATCGCCACGGACCAGCCGGCGGCGTTGAGGCCTTCCGCGAAGCAGGCGAAGTCGGCGCGCGCGTTGCGCTGCCAGTAGCCGCCATGGACGAAGACGAGGCACGGCGCGTCAGGGCCTGCCGGGTAGAGGTCGAACGCGGTGCGCCCGCCCACCGCGTAGGGGATGTCGAGGCCGGTCGGGTGCGCGGTCCGGTAGGCGGCCGAGGCCGCGTTTCGGGCCGCGATCTGCGCGGCACTGTCGGGCACGCCCGCATTGTTGTCGTAGCAGGCGCCCCGCGCCGCCTCGTCCAGCGTCTCCCAGACGAGCCGGGGGTCGGCCGGCCCGGGAGCGGCGAGGACGAAGTCCGAGGCCGCGGAGGAGGCCATTCCATGGGCCGCCATCACGCTGCGATCGCCTGGGGCAGGATCGGCGAATCGGCGTCGAATCGGTGGCCCGCCCGCAGGCAGAAGGCGGGGCGCAGCAGGCGCTCGGCCACGACCCGGGTGTCCTCGTTGTCGCGCAGCAGGAAGCGGCCGCGATCGTCGTGCAGCACCGAGACGTCGGCGGCGTAGCCAACCTTGAGGGCGCCGATGCTGTCGCTCATGCGCAGCATCTCGGCCGGGTGGGAGGTCACCATCGGCACCACCTCCTCCAGCGGAATGCCCAGCGCCATCATCGAGCTCATCGCCTGGGTGAGGCTGAAGCGGGCCTGCCCGAGGAAAGGGTGGTTCTCGTCGTCGTGGTGCTCGTCGGGGGTGCCGGCGGGCTTCTTCACCTCGGGCACCTCGGTGTTGTAGCCGTGCATGTCGGCGCCGAGGGTGTAGGGGATCACGCCGGCCGGCAGCGAGGCGCGCGCGACCCGGTAGGAGAAGTGGCTGCCGTGGCCGACATCGACCTTCAGGCCCGCATCCATCGCCCGGCGGATGATGTGGTGGACCTCGCCCGCCTCGTTGATGAAGCCGCCGGGATGGCGCGTGAAGGGATGGGCCAGCACGTCGCCGGGGCGCAGCAGCGGGATCACCCGCTCCACGATGGTGTCGGCGTCCTCGCCGTTGGCGCCCGATTCCGGCAGGCCCCAGAGCTGGCCGAAATGCACGTACAGGGGGAGATCCGCCCGCCGGCTGATCTCGGCGGCCATCTCCATCACCTTGATGCCCCAGCGGGCGAAGCCGCCGATCTCGGCGTGGCCCTTGATACCGCGCACGAGGTCGCGGTTCTCGGTGGCCGACTTCACGGTCGCGTCGATGTCGACGCCGTCGGGGCTGTAGAGGTTGGGGTAAAAGTGCCCCTCCAGGCCGCCGACCAGATAGGCCGAGAGGAAGGCGAGCACCTGGGTTTTCGAGCGCTCGGCGATGAAGTGGCGGAAGCCCGGCAGGGTCATGCAGGAGGGACCGCCCTGGTCCACCACCGTGGTGACGCCCGAGCGCACGCCGACCATGTCGGGGTTCAGGCCGAAGCGGCCGGTGACGTACTGGTAGACGTGGGCATGAGTGTCGATCATGCCGGGCAGCACCAGCTTGCCCGAGACATCCACGACCTCGGCAGCGGCGGAGGGCAGGATCGTCTCCTCGACCGCGGCGATGCGCCCGCCCTGTACCGCCACGTCGCGGATGCCGTCGATGCCGGAGGCCGGGCAGATGACGCGTCCGCCGCGCAGGATCAGGTCGTAGCGGGTCTCGTTCATCACACCACCTTGTCCGTTGAGTCGCATTGACCGACCGAGGTTAGGCAGAATATTTCCAAAAAGGGAAGCATGCTTCGTATTTTTCTGGGATTGCATAGTTCGTGCCAGTGAGAGCCGACGAGCGAGGGGGCAGCAATGGTTGACGGAGTGGGTCAGGCCGAGGGCGCCGCTCGTGCGCATGATCGACATACGGATTCTCAAGAGAGCAAAATATTCGGCCAGCCTTGGCCTCTGGCAGAGCGCCCCGGATTTCTGGTCCGGCGGCTGCATCAGATACACGTCAGCCTTTTCAACGAAGAATGTGCCGCCTTCGGCGTCACGCCGCTTCAATACAGCCTGCTGTCGGAGCTAATGTCCCGCACAGAGGCTGATCAGACCACCCTGGCCAATGCTGTTGCTCTGGACAGAACGACGACCACAGGGGCGCTCAGGCGCCTCGAGGCTCGGGGTCTCGTCAGCCGATCGACCTCCACGTCCGACCGCCGCGCGCAGCGGTGCCGACTGACCGCGGAAGGAATTAAAATTCACAACGCCATGGCCGCTGCCGCACGACGCGCTCACGAAGCGACCGTGGCTGTTCTCTCCCCGGCGGAGCGGCAGATCCTGACGCAGCTCATGAAAAAGGTCGCCCTCGCCCACGGCCAACGTCATGAGGCGACGGTGCTCTGACCTGGGCAGCATTCCAGAACCTTCGCACACGGATAACGGCTAAAGCAGAAGATCCGCCGAAATTTGATCATTCCCCGTGCACGAGTTCGGGCGCAAACCTTATGCAGGAATGGCTATAGGAGATCGCCAGATCTTGACGCGGAAACGGGCCGCCAAACGGATCATAAATCGATATCAAGACATGGCAGGAATCTGCATGATATGCCGCCCGGGCGAGCGGTCATCGGCTCGACGATCGTCGTAATCCTCTCTTAGAACTATCAAGACGCCCGCACCGATCTCGGCTCGTTTCTGAGGGGGTGCTCGATTGCCCCGTCGGGACGGAAGGCTGAGCCTGATAGATCGGACTGGGCCGGCGATGTCGCCCTGAACCGCGAAATGGTCCGCGCATGTTCGCACGCGCTTCGCGCGCCGCGTCAGCCGATTGCGGATCGCGCGTGAAGTGGGTGCAAGGATTGGGCTGTAAGGCGCCGTTCGAGGTCGGGAACGATCGGGCGGGCCGCTCGGCCCTCGCACGCCGGCCCGTCGCGGTGGGTGCCTTTTGTTTGCGAAGGCGTGATTTAGTCGAGCCGTCTTCGGCTGGCTTTATTTCAAAAACAGATCGCCGCTGAAGATGAGGACGGTTCCAAAGGGAGCAAGCGGCTTTGCAGGCTTTCTCAGCGTCCGCTTCGGGGCGAATGCCCTCGTCGGCTAAGCGGCCATCATGGGCGCAAAGCGGAAGGTCCGGTTCTGCGAAGTCCCAACGTCGGTGTCTGGCTAAGCTCGGGCGGCCTGGTCGGCCTTGCCAAACTTTCGCATAGACCGCGGGCGGAGCGCCGCTTAGCTGAGAACAGCGAGAGCCGCGACTAAATCGGCGACCAAATCGTCAGGATGCTCAATCCCGATCGACACTCTGATCGTCGCGTCCGTGATTCCTAGGCGGTCACGCACGGCCTTTGGCACACCCGAATGGGTCGTAGAGGCCGGGTGGCTGGCGAGCGATTCAGTGCCACCTAGGCTCACGGCGAGCTTGAATAATTGAAGAGCGTTGAGGACTTGGAACGCCTCTGCCTCGCCGCCTACGATGTCGAATGAGAATGTCGAGCCTGGCGCCGCGCATTGCTCGGCATAGACGTGCGCCCGCTGCGATCCGGGCTCCAAATGCGCGAGATGGTGAAGGCGCGACACCTTCGGATGCGCAGCCAACATGCGGCCGACGATCTCGCCATTGCGGTTTGCGGCATTCATCCGCAACGTCAAGGTTTCGAGCGAGCGCCCGAGCATCCAGCAGGAATGCGGGTCGAGGCCGGTTCCGATCGCTGAGCGCAGCAGCCGCACCGGCCTGATCCGCGCTGCTGAGCCGAGAGCAGCGCCAGCGATCAGGTCGGAGTGGCCGCCGACGTACTTCGTCAGCGAGTAGACCGAGATGTCGACGCCGTGGCGCAGTGGGTGCTGGAAGAGTGGACCGAGCAGGGTGTTGTCGCAAACCACGACCGGAGCTTCACCGCCCTGCCGCGCGCCGATCTCGTCGGCGACCTCGCGGATCAGGCTGAGATCGACGAGGGTGTTGAGCGGGTTCGAGGGTGTCTCGATCATGACGACGCTGACTCGTCCCGCCTCAATGGCTTGGTTGGCCGCCGCGCGCACGCTCGCCGGATCGACCCCATCGGCGAATCCGAACGGTACGATGCCGAAGCCTGCTAGGGTCTTGGCGATCAACGTTTCAGTGCCGCCATAGAGCGGCTGCGAGTGCAGGATCGTGTCGCCGGGCCGTGCGAAGGCCAGGATCGTGGTCGCGATCGCTGACATGCCGGAGGAGAAGACCAGCGCGGCCTCGGCCCCTTCGAACACGGCTAGCCGATCCTCGACAATCTCGCTGTTTGGATGGTTGAAGCGCGAGTACACGAGCCCCGCCGCCTCGCCGACTGGGGGCTCGCGCCGCCCGGAGACGTAGTCGAAGAAGGCTTTGCCGTGCTCGGCCGAGGTGAAGACGAAGGTGGATGTGAGGAAGACCGGTGGCTTCACCGCGCCCTCGGACAGAGCGGGATCGTAGCCATAGCCGAGCATCAGGGTTTCGGGATGGAGCGAGCGGTTGCCAAGCGCCTTCTTGTGGTAGCGGTCGTTGGACATGCTGCCTCGCTCCGACCCGGCTCCAGCTCGGGGCTGGTTAGCCCGTTCGTGCTTTAAATCCGGTGTTCCGGGCGAGGGAGCGCTCAGTTTAATGTGCAGCCATGTCCGCCGTCAGCATTCCTGAGTGAGCGCCTCCAGGGCCGGTTCCGCCGCCGGAGTGAGGGGTCGCGCCGGGGGCTCACAGGCCGACCGGGAAGGTCTCGGGCACCTCGCCCGCATCCCACTCCGAGGTCCGTTCCAGCGGCGTCACCGCGCGGGTCTCGTCGAAGTGGAGGATCGCGTCGAACTGATCCGAAAGGCGTGCCTGGAAGTAGTGGCACTGCAGCTCCGTGTCGGGTCGGTAGATGACGCCGATCGCCCGCTCGGTGCGGGCCGCCCGGAGCAGCTGCGCCGCCGCGCTGCCGGCCGTGAGGGGCAGCAGGAAGCGGTGCAGGCCGAGGGCGTGGAACAGGGCCTCGTAGCTGCCGTGACGCGCGGGGCGGACACCCTTGCGCTCGGCCGGCTGGTCCCAGTCGGAAGCGGCCGTCACGGTCCCCGCATAGGTGGTGAAGCCGACGCTCACGACGGCGCGGCCGTAGCGCTCCCGCAGCAGCTGTCCGAGGTTCAGTTCGCCGCGCTCGCCCATTGCGGTGGCGCGCGCGTCGCCGAGATGGGAATTGTGCGCCCAGACGGCGATCTTCACGGGGCCAGGCCGGCGTTCCAGATGCGCCACCAGCCGCTCCAGGCTCTCCGCCATGTGGCGGTCCCGCAGGTTCCAGGAGGAGACCTCCGCGAGGAACATCGTGCGGTAGTAGGCCTCGGCGCTCTTGACGACGCGCGCGTTCTGCTCGGCGTTGAAGAGTTCCTCGACGTCGGTGCTGCCGCTCCAGGCCAGGGTATCGGCTGCGCGCCGCTGCAGGGCCAGCAACTGGGCGACGGCCTGCTCCTGGCAGGATCCGATGCCCTCCAATCCGGCCATGAAGCCGTAGACCTGCCCGCTGTCGCCGAACCGGTCGAAGCAGGCGTAACGGGCGCGCGCCGCCTCGGCGGCGTCCGGTTCGAGGGCTTCGAGGCAGCGCAGCACCGCTTTCATCGAGGCGCGCAGGCTGTAGAGATCGATGCCGTAGATGCCGACCCGGGCCTCGGCCGGCAGGCCCTGATTGCGGGTGCGCAGCCACTCGACGAACGCGACCATCTCGGCATTGCGCCACATCCAGGTCGGGAAGCCGCGGAAGCCGGCGAGGGCCTCGACGGCGTCGAGGTCGTCGCTGTCGCCGCGGACGTAGCGGTTCACCCGCCAGGCATCGGGCCAGTCGGCCTCGATGGCCACGGCCCCGAACCCCTTGTCCATGATCAGCCGACGGGTGATCTCAGCCCGTTCCCGGTAGAATTCGTGCGTTCCGTGGGAGGCTTCTCCGAGCAGCGCGAAGCGCGCATCGCCGATCAGCGCCAGCAGGGCATCGTAGTCGCGGGGGCCACCGTCCAGGGGTATCGCCGCCGCACGCAGGCGCCGGAGGGTCGTGGCGTCCGCTTCGGCGGCGGGCAGCGCGGCGGGATCGGCCGTGCCCGAGGCCTGCGCGCGCCCGAGCAGGCGGCGCACCTCGTCGTCGCTCGTCTGCGCGAAATCCCGGTAGGCGGCGCCCACCGCCCAGAACGGTTCGGGCAGATCGGCGCAGATGACCGTATCGGCCTCGTGTTTCAGTCGCTCGACCGTGTCGCGGGAGGCGGTGGGCACGGCCACGACCACCGCCTTCGGCCGGCGCTGCCGGATCGCCCGGATGGCGGCCTGCATCGAGGCGCCGGTGGCCAAGCCGTCGTCGACTAGGATGACGGTGCGCCCGCGAACCTGGGCGGGGGGGCGACCGCCGCGATAGACGCGTTCGCGTCGCAGAAGCTCCTCGCGCTCCTGCGCGGTCACCGTCTCGATCAGGTGCGGGGGAACCTTCAGCGACGCGATGATATCCTGATTGAGCACTCGGACGCCGCCGCTGGCGATCGCCCCCATGGCGAGTTCCTCGTAGCCCGGCACGCCGAGCTTGCGCACCACGAACACGTCGAGCGGCGCGTGCAGCGCATCGGCCACCGCGGCCGCCACGGGAACCCCGCCGCGCGGCAAAGCCAGGATCACGACGTCGGGGCGGCCGGCGAAGTCGGCGAGGTCCTTGGCGAGTTCGCCCCCCGCCTCGGCGCGGTCGCGAAAGATGCGCTCGGCCATCGCCACCCTCCCGCTGCGCGGATCCTGGACAGGGATTGTCGTTCGCCGGGGCGGGCGACCCGGTGCGTCGCGCCCACCCCGGCAGCGCCTTCGGAAGCCGGCTAGGCGGCCTGGACGGCGATCGTCTTCTCGGCCTTCGCCTCGGCGGTCTTCGGCAGCGTCACCGTCAGCACGCCGTTCTTGAGGACCGCTTCGATCTTGCTCGCGTCGACGCCCGGCGGCATGCGGAAGGCCCGCTCGATGGCACCGAACCGACGCTCGGACAGGTAGAGGCCCTCGCCCTTGCGTTCCTGCTCCTGCCGCTTCTCCCCCTTGATCGTCAGCATGCCGTCGGTGACTTTGACCTCGACATGGTTCTCATCGATACCGGGAAGCTCGGCCGTGACTTCATAGCAAGTCGGCTTGTTCTGTATGTCGGCTACGGGAGACAGTTGCCACATGGCGCCACCGCTGGTGAACGGCGTCGTCGCCGCCCCGAGGAAATCGAACGGCACGCGTTTCAGGCTGCGCGCCAGATCATCGATGAGATGATCGATGTCCCGGCGCACGTTCTCGAACGGCCGCCACTCGGCCGGCGTGGACGGGCGCTCGCCCCCCTCAGTGCTGACCGCCACTCTTGTACCGGACTCGGCCATGGTGAATGCCTCCTCTAAAAAAGACGAAGCGTCTCGGTAGGGCGCGCGCCCTGGAAGGACATTGATCCATCTCAAGATCATCGGCGCTGGAATACGGAGCATCCAGTAATATTCGAAACATGTTGCATGGTGCGCGAAGATATAGCCCGCAAAATATCGAAATGATCACAGGATTTTCCGCGCAGGATTTTACCCGCGCGGCCAGTGCGCGGCGGACGGCCGCGTCGTCACGGCGGGACCCCGCCGTCGAGTCCAGGACCGCCTACGCGGCGATCCTGCTTAGTGATGATGCGCGGAGACGGCGCGCAGAACCTCGCCCGAGAGCCCGGCACCGACCTTGTGCGAGATGTCGCCGAGGCTCACCATGCCGACAAGCTCCTGGTCGGCGTCGATGACCGGAAGACGGCGAATCCGCCTGTTCTCCATGATCTTGATCGCCTGAGCGAGATCGTCATCCGGGGCACAGCAGACGACCCGGGTTGTCATCACGTCGTTCGCCGTCATCGTCCGCGGGTTCCCGCCGTCCGCGAGGGCGCGACATGTGATGTCCCGGTCGGTGATGATGCCGACCAAGTGGCCGTCCGACTTGACGGGCAGTGCCCCCACATCGGCATCCCGCATCTGCCGCGCAATTACGTCGACTTTCGTCTCGGCCGAGACGAAAGTCGCACCTCTGTGCATGACGTCACTGACTTTCATAGGCGTGGCCTCGTGCTGATGGTTCCAGATCCGTCCGGAATCGCCTTCGCGCGGAGTTTGTCTGAAACCCTCCTCCGTTTGGCACGACTGGCATTGATGCAAGTCAACGGACGGTTCGATAAGATCAAGTCTTCATCCGAGGCTTCGGCTCGAAGCCAAGGCGTTGCGCAGGACCCGGCGGCCGGTGCGCGAACGCCGCCTCGGCTCAGTGCGCCATCAGGGTCGGCGCCGTCATCGTGCGGAGGAGTTCACGGCTCGCCCCGCCGAGGAAGGCTTCGCGCAGGCGGGAATGGCCGTAGGCCCCCATCACGAGCAGGTCCGCGCCGCCCTGGGCGATCTCGGCCAGCAGGGTCTCGGTGACGGTGGTGTCGCTGAAGATCGCGCGGTAATCGGCCGTGATGCCGTGGCGCCCCAGATGCTTCACCACGCGGGCGCCGCCTTCGCTGACGCCGGCCACCGCGTCCGTCTGCACCGTGAGGACGCGCACGCGCTCGGCGCGGCTCAGAAGCGGCAGAGCGTCGGCCAGCGCCCGTGCGGCCGAGGCGCTGCCATCCCAAGCCACCGTGACGGCGCTGAACCGCGCCGGCCGAGTCCAACGCGCCGGCACCAGGAGGATGGGCCGGCCCGCCCCGAGGAGGAGGTCCGCGATATAGGCATCCGCCGGCTTGTCGCGGCCCGGATCGGCCTGCTCGACCACGATGAGATCGGCGATGCGGGCGCGATCCAGGAGACGGCTTCGGATGTCGCCGGCGCGCCCGCCCAGGGCTTCCATCTCCATCGGCACGTCGGCGGTTCTGGCGGCGTCGGACAGGTCGTCGGCGGCGTCGCGCACCACCGCCAGGGCGGCCTCACGGGCCGAGACGGCGAAACCGTAGGGCAGTTCCGCCAGGAACGCCTCATCACCGCCCTCCGGCTGGAGGCACAGGCATCCGACGGCCGCCCCGACCTCCCGGGCCAGGGACAGCGCGTAAGGCCCGGCGGCCTCTCCGACCGCGTCCGCAACGATGAGCAGATCCTTGATCATGGTGCGCGTCCCGTGAACGTCGACCGGGGGGCGATCCGCGTTCCGGTCCAGGCAGGCAGGGTGCGCCGACGGGCGCGGCGGGCCTTGATTCATCGCAAAGCGGCCGCACGACCGGCCTTTGATGTCCCTCAATGTCGCGCCCCGCCCGGAGGCCGATCCTGGCCGCTCACTCGGGCACGCGGAGGCGGGCGATGCGTGACGTCCTGGTTGTCGTCTATTCGCGCTCGGGCACGGCCGAGGTGGTGGCCCGGGCACTCGCGACCGCCCTCGGCGCCGACCTCGATCGGATCACGCCTGCGGTCTCCTATGCGGGTACGGCCGGATACCTGCGAGGCCTCTGGCAGGCGCTCCGTCGGAGCGGGCCGCCGATCCGAAAGCGCTTCGATCCGGCGCAGTTCAGGACGGTCGTCCTGTGCTCACCCGTATGGGCCGGCCGACTTCCCGGGCCGGTGCGGACCTACCTCCAGGAGGCCGGGGCGCCACCTCATCTGCTCGGCGTCGCCGTGTCGGGCTCGGGCGGCGCGCAGGCCGCCTTCTTCCGGGAGATGGAGCAGATCAGCGGCTGCGCCGGCATTCCCGCCCTCTCGTTGACCCATCGCCAGGTCCTGACCGGGGCGTATCGCGCTTCCCTCATCGCGTTTGCGCAGACGGCGCGTCGCGCCCGGAGCGAAGCCCCGGCCCGGCCCCGCGCGGACGGTCTTCCGGGCGGCGGCCTCATCGCCTGACGGCGTGCACCAGCGGGAGGAACGTGATCGCGATCTCGAGGGCGATCAGCAGGACGACCACGATCTCCAGGCGCAACGAGCGGTTGGTATGGATCAGGTCGGTGAGCACGGTCGCCGTCTCGCCGATCACGGTGAGCTTGCGATGCAGGGTCGCCGTCCGCTCCCGCAACTCGTACTCGTCCTCGAGGCGTGCGTAGAGCCGTTCCAGGCCCGGCCGATCCCACAGCACTTCGGGCTTCTCCTCGACCGCCACGCGCCCGGACACCCTGTGCTGGACGAGCAGCGTGCTGCCGATGAGCTTCAGGACGGCCCGACGACCGCCCGATGCGCGGCCCGTCTCGGCCAGGCGCCGCGCCAGCGGCTCGATCACGTCGAAGACAGCTGCGACCTCGATCTCGTTCTGCGCCAGCGCCGTGCTCTTGGCGAGGATGTCGGCGATGACGATCAGACGTTCGGGCGTCAGCTGGCGCAGGGCGATCCGGCCGCCGGGCACGACCTGATCGTCGTGATCTGGCCCGATCTCGATCGTGGCGGTCTCCTCTTCCGGCCGCGTCACGGGACTGCGGACGCGCGGCCGCAGGCCCGCGGCCATCGCCTCCTCCTCGATCGGAGACAGACCGACGGACACCACGACCCCGTAGCGGAAGACCACCGCGAACCCGCATCCCACCTTGAAGGCCAGCGGATTGATCGCGAGCGTGTCGCTGCGCTCGAGACCCGCCGTGTCGATCCGGTCACCGAGAATGCGGGCGCGGGCGACCAGGCGTTGCGGTTCGACCGGCAGGGCGTCCTGGCTCAGTGGTCCCGCCTCCCGCGTTGATCCGGCGCCCGGCTGCGGGGAGCGACTCGGACCCCGGGCCAATCCCCGTGCGGCGCCCGCTTTGATCCATCGCAAGGTCCCCCGTTACCCCGCGCCATACGGTTCCGGGCGCGGCGGCGACACGCGCGCCGCACCTGTTGAGAGGGCGGACGATGCGCACCATCGACAATCAATCGCAGGACATCTTTCTGAACGGATTGAGTCTTCTGCTGGGCATCGGCCTGATCGCGGCGCCCTGGTATTTCGGCTTCGCGTCCGAGACCGCCGCGGCTTGGAACGCCTGGATCTTCGGCACCACGGCCACGATCCTCGCCGTGCTGGCGCTGATGCAGACCTACGACTGGGAGGTCTACGCCATCGCGGCAGCGGGAACCTGGATCTGCCTGGCCCTTTGGGCGCTCGGCTTCCAGGACGCCACGGTGGCGACCTGGGGACATGTGAGCTTCGGCGTCGCACTGATCATGTCGGCGAGTTCCGAACTCCGACGCCTGCGCGAATCCCCTTCGGCCTACAAGGTCTGAGCAGGCGCCTCGCCCCAGGCCCGCGCGCGTACCGTCACGCGACCTGCCGCGTCCTCCGCCGGGTCGCCGTCCCGGTGCTCGCCGGATCCCGCCCCGGACCTGTGGCGCCCTCGCCGATGAGGTGGAGCATCCATCCGGGATCGGCCGCACGGGAGGGCAGGCCCCCCATCGGTCCATCGAGGGCCGTGAAGCCATCGGGGCCGGGAGCAGACGCAACCGGGATCCGGGCGACGCTGCGGCCATCCCGGCCGGGTCTCTCACCTCCGCGTCGAGCATGCACGGTCTCCTGCGACGCCGCGCAGGTTACGGCGTGCGCGACCCCAGGCCGGTGATCCAGATCAAGGCACGGCAAGCGGCAGGTAGACCATGAGGGAGAGCAGGCCGAGCTGCGGCATCGAGCGCGCGAGGGTGCCCAGGAGCCGGCCGATCGCCGTCGCGATGAACAGGTACGCCGCCGTTCCGAGCCGAAACGGCGGGGTGGAACCGATGATCGGCGCGACCAGACCTTCGCCGGGGCAGTCTCGGAGGGCGTGACCGGCATCACCAGCAGGTTTTCCGCCGTCCCGCGCTCGCGCACCACCCGCGCACCGGCCGGGATGATGGCCAGCATCGTCACGCTGTTGAGGATCCCCATCATGCTCGTGAACCGCGCCGTCTCGGCGTTGGGGTCGATGGCGGCGCGCCCACGGCAGCGGCCTTCGCGTCCTCCGGGGACGGCAGAACCATACCGGTGATCGGCTCGACCCAGGTCAGGTGGTCCCGTATCGCGACAACGCCCGGAATACCTTCGACGGCGGCGCGAACCGCACCCCTCTCGCGCTCGTCGATCAGCCAGCCGTTGAGTTCCACCGTCCCCTGCAGGACGGCAACATCGATCGTGGCTTTCGGGATGCAGACGGCACTGTCGAATGCGGACAGGATGTCCTTGTGGATCTCGGCATCGCTGCGGACTCCGGGGCGGCGGTCCGCCTCCAGGGCGATGCCGAGCGCCCGGACGACGTCGGCGCGGCTCACCATCCCGACGACGGAACTCCCGCGCAGGACCGGCGCCCGCTTGATACGGCCCCGCGTCATGGTCTCGACGATCGCCTGAAGGGGCGTGTCTTCCGTGACGGTGATCACGGTGCCGGACATCACCGTCTCGACCGTCCGCCCGTGCGCGTGGGCATACTCCTCCGCGAGCCTGCCGGGACTGCGGAGATACTGGACCCAGCGCGGCACGCGGCGTTCGGTGCCGAGTTCGACCCGGCGGAGCAGATCGCCCTCCGTCACGATCCCGACAAGCGCGCCCTGCATGTCGATGACCGGCAGGCCGCTGACACCCGCCTCCAGCATGAGATCGATCACGCGGCGGAGGGGCGTATCGGGGCAGACACTGATCACGGGGGCGGACATGATCTGGCCTGCGCAGATCCGTTGCGCCCCAAGCGGCGCGCGATCGCGCGCGGACGGCGTCGCCGCCGGATCCGGTTCACGGGTGAACCCTGGCATTCGCGACCTCCCGGATCAGGATCGGGACAAGGACCGGCCGGACTCCCGCAGGCGCCGCCGATCCCGCATCAGGGTGCGCATCCCGCCCGTTCACCCGCCTTGCGCTGGATCAAGCCGGGTGGACCGGGCGAGCATCCCGCGCTGCCTTCCGTCACGACTGGATGGCCGCACTGAGCTTGTCCGCCTGCGGCCGCAGCACGGGTCCGGCATGGGCCTGACGCTCCATCGCCGACCGTTCGATGTCGCGCGCAGCGTTCGCGTAGATCTCGAACCGTCGCTGAAGAACGGCACTCTTGATGTCATCCTTGCTTTTGACCATGGCGGCCTTGGCCTTGTCGGCCCGCCGCCTCAGCTTCGCGGCCAGTTTGTCGTAGAACCTGTCGATGCGGGCGCCGGCCCTTTTGGCCTCCTCGCTCAGGCTCGTGGGTAGATTGCGCTTCATGGCGTCGCCTCCTGCAATCTCGCCATTCATCCCCGTCCACACGGCCCAAGCCTTGATCCAGCGCAATGCCGCGATGTCGCGACCGACGTTGAGTGGGCCGGGGTCACGGTCGTCGGCCTCTGGTCCCCTCGTCGGGTGTTTCCTCGAGAACCGAGGCCGCGGTGCCGAACTTCCTCGTCGTGAAGCTGCAGCAGTTCACGGCGCTTTCGGAGGCCGACCGAGCGGCTTTGCACGAGGTCATGGCCCGGCGGTCGCAGGTCGGCCCGCGCGAGGACATCGTCCACGAGGGCGAGCCGCACGGACCGATCCGGGTCATCCTCGACGGCTGGGCCTGCCGCTACAGACACCGCGCGGATGGCCGCCGGCAGGTGACCGCCATCCTGCTGCCGGGCGACCTCTGCGACACCCATGTCGCCGTGCTGCGCGCGATGGACCACTCCATCGGCGCCCTCACGCCGGTGACCCTGGCCGAGATCCCCCGCGACCGACTGGACACGCTGGTCGGCTACCATCCCCAGGTCGGTCAGGCGCTCTGGTCTGAGATGCTGGCAGCCGCCGCGATCCAGCGCGAATGGACACTCAGCGTCGCCCGACTGGGGGCGGTGGAGCGACTCGGCCATCTGCTCTGCGAGCTGTTCCATCGGCTGCGGGCCGTCGGGCTCACGCGGAACCACGGCTATGGGTTGATGCTGCGCCGGTCGGATCTGGCCGACACCTTGGGCTTGATGGACCTAGATGTCAGTCGCGGCCTGCGAACGCTGCACATCCAGGCCCTGATCGTGTTGGAGCGGGGCTGGCTGACCATCCTCGACCTTCCCAGGCTGCAGCGCGCCTCGCTCTTCAGCCCCGGCTACCCCCATCTCGGCGATCGGGATTCGTTCCGCACCGCCGACCCGTCCTCGCCGCTGGAGACCGGTCGTCATGAAGCGAGCCACCGCCATCCTGTTGGGTAGTGTTCTGCTCTGCGGCGTCGCCGAGGGCCAGCCATCCCCGTTCGCGCAGCCCCCCGCCGCATCGTCGCCCCATGAAACCCAGTCGAGCCTCGGAAACATCATGCTGATGATCCAGGCGCGGCACGCCAAGATCTGGTACGCGGGGCGCGCGGAGGATTGGGATTTGCTCGACTACGAGTTGAATCACGTCGCGGATGACCTGACCGCCGCGGCGATGCTCTACCGGGAAATCCCCGTCGCGCTCGTGACGGGCGCAGGTCGCGAACTCGCCCGCATGAAGGATGCGGCCAACCGGAAGGATGGGTCGGGGTTCCAGTCCGCCTATTCCGGCCTGACGGCGGCCTGCAACGCCTGCCACACGGCCGGCGGTGTCCCGTTCATCCAAATCCAGACGCCGACCACCCTGCCGTTCGCGAACCAAAGGATTCCGTCCAAGCCTCGATGAGACCGCGGCCCTAGGGCACGATCTCCGGCGGCATCCCGCCCGGGATGCCGAGCGGCTCGTTCGCCGGCGGCACGTCGTCGGGTTCCGAAGCCGGCACGCCCAGGGGCTCCGGCAGCGGATCCTGCCCCGGCTCCGGCGGGTGGGCGGGAGAGGGTGGCGGAAAGCAAGGGTCAGGGACACCTGGGTTGCCTGGATTGGCCATCGCAATGTCCTCCGGTTGGTGGTTCATCAGGCAGCAGACGGACGCGCCTGCCAGAAGGTCGCGCGTGCCCCCACTGAAGAACCGTTGCGGCTCATCAGCCCGACCCTTGCACGCCCGCCGTCGCCTGATCGGCTGATGCGGGACAGACGACGGCCGGGTCATGCGGCCGCCTGCCGTCCGACGGAGTCGGGACCTCCGAGCACCCGCATGGCGTTCAGGATGACGGCGACATCGATGACTTCCTGAAACAGCGCACCCTGCAGGGGCGCGAGGTATCCGAACGCCGCGGCCACCATGCCGGCGAGCGAGAGTCCGAGGCCGGCCAGCACGCTCTGGAGAGCGATGGCGCGGGCACGCCGGGCGATCCCGATGGCCCGCGGCAGCGGCTCGAGGCTGTCGACGAGGAGCACGACGTCGGCGGCCTCGGCCGCGGCCGCCGCCCCGCGGGCGCCGAGCGCCACGCCGAGATCGGCCGCCGCCAGGGCGGGCGCGTCATTGACGCCGTCGCCCACCATCATCACCGGCCCGTTCATCCGCTCCTTCGCCACGATCTGCGTCTTCCCCGACGGGTCCAGGTCGGCCGCCACGGCATCGACCGGCAAGCCGACGACCAGCGCCTCGGCGATCGCGCGCCGGTCCCCCGTCGCGAGCACGATCCGCCCGATGCCGCTGCCCCGCAGATCGTTCAACGTCCGCGCCCCGTCGGTGCGCAGCGGATCCGCGAGGAGCAGGACGGCCGCCGGCTTGCCATCCACGGCGACCAGGACCGTCGCCGTGGTCGCGCCCGCACCCGGAACGGCCTCGGTCTGCGGAAATCGGATGCCGCGCGCCCGCATCAGGCGCGGACCGCCGACCTCGACCTGGCGTCCCTCCACGATGCCCGCGATGCCCTCTCCGGGAACCTCCGTCACGCCCGTGGGCTGCACGAGCGTCGATCCGCGCGCCTGCGCCTCGTCGACCAGGGCTCTGGCCGTCGGATGGCCGGATGCCTGGTCCAGGGAGGCCGCAAGCCTCAGGATGTCGGCCTCCCCGAAGGGCGGCAACACATGGGCCGACCGAAGGCGCGCTCGGCCGTGGGTCAGGGTGCCGGTCTTGTCGACCACGAGGACGCGCACCTTGGCCAACGTTTCCAGGGCGCCGCCGCCCTTGACGATGACGCCGATGCCGGCGGCCCGCGAGAGACCCGAGACCAAGGCGACGGGAACCGCCAGGATCAACGGACAGGGCGTGGCCACGACCAGGACGGCGAGGCCCCTGGCAGGGTCGGCGGCTGCCAGCCATGCGCCGCCGGCGAGCAGAAGCGTGAGCGCGAGGAAGACGAGGCCGTAGCGGTCGGCCATGCGCGCCATCGGCGCCTTCTGCGCGCGCGCCGCCTCGACCAGCCGGACGATGCCGGCATACGTGCTCTCGGCCGCGCAGCGCTCGACGACGAGGGTGAACGGAACCCCGACGTTCAGGGGGCCGCTCATCACGGTCGCGCCCGCCTCGAAGGTCACCGGCATCGCCTCGCCGGTCAGGCTCGCCTGGTCGAGGACCGCGTGACCGGAGGCCACGCGGCCGTCGACCGGAAGAACGTCGCCCACGCGCACGAGGATGCGGTCGCCCGGGACAAGCCGCTCGACCGGGACCTCGTGCACCGCGCCGCCCGCCTCGCGCAGGGCCGTCCGCGGCTGCCGGCCGATCAGCGCGGTCATCGCCCGCCCGGCCCGCCCTGCCGCGTAGGCTTCGAGGGACTGGCCGCCCGCGTACATCAGCGCGATGACGACGCCGGTCAGGGGCTGGGACAGGGCGACGGCGCCCGCCATCGAGAGCACCGCGACCACGTCCAGCCCCACGTCGCCCCGCGCGAGGCTGGTCGCGACCTGGATCAGGAGGACGACGAGGATCGCCAGAGTGGGCAGCGTCCAGGCCCAGGCCGCGAAGCCGGGATGCTCCAGCGCCTGCGCGGCCAGACCCAGGCACAGGCCCGCCAGGGGCAGGATCGCGAGCCACCCCCTGACCAATGTGGGCAGTTCGGCAACGGTCGGCCGTCTGGAAACCGCGGCGTCGAGGGCTTCCGCTTCCGTCGCCATGCCCATAATCGCTCCCGCCCGTCACCGCGTCCGGACGCTCGCACGCTGTCCGGACCTGCGCGTTGTGCTGGATCAAGGCGATCGTTCTGGCGGCGGTCGAGGCCGCGGGACCGTCGACCCGCGCCGCGGGCGTCACACGGATCCGACGTTAGCGGGCGCCTCGATCCGACCCGCCGGCCAGACCGTCGAAGTAATCGAAGAACACCCGGTCCGGATCATACCTGTCGCGCAGGTCGCACAGCCGCTGCCATTTCTCGGGCGTGAACGCCTGGGCGACGATGTCGGGCTGTTCGACCGTGTTCGTTTCGCCGATGTAGTAGCCGATGTTGAACGGCTTCAGGACGGCGATCAACTCGCGGTGCCATGCGGCATTGGCCTCGTCGGTGTGCGGATCCCGCCACATCGTCCAGGGGCCGCCGTAGATCCGGGAGGTGATGGACCGGGCCATGTCTCTCTGCGGACCCGGAACGTTGGGACCGCAGAAGATCGTCAGCAGGAACACCGAGGTCTCCGAAGGCGCCGACCGCCAGAGGGACTGGATGGCCGCCATCACCGCGCCGGGACTGTGATTGGAATAGGTCGCCTCGACCCTGGATCGGACCCCCTCCGGGAACAGGGCTCCGGAGGCATCGAAGAGCTGCTCGAAATCGAGGGGCGTCGGCCCCGAGCGCGACAGCGGCTTGACCGGGGCGTCATCCAGCGGCTGCAGGGCGGTTCGTGCCGCTTCCGGATTCTCCTCGAACGCGGTTGCAGTGACCATGCAGACCCAACCGTTCTGGTCGGCCGCGAGCGCGGGGGGCGCTTTGACGAGGAACTGGCTCAGTTCGACGCTGGGGGCGATGCGCGCTGCCGCCTCGCCGAGCCACGTGCCGACGGCCGGTGCATCCTCGAGACGATAGAAATATTCACTGCCCTGTATCGCTTTGGGCAGCGCATGTAGCTTGAGATAATATTTGGTGACGACGCCGAAGAATCCCGAGCCTGCGCCCCGGGCGGCCCAGAAGAAATCCGCGTTCTCGGTTTCACTCGCCCTGATCAGGGCACCCTCGGCGGTGACCAGTTCGATCGCCTCCAGGCTCTCGGCGCCATATCCCCAGACCGTCGGGTTCCAGGCCATGCCGCCGCCCAGGAAATAGCCGCTTGCCTTGACCTGCGGGCAGTGTCCGGTTGGGAAGGCGAGCCCGTGGGCATTGAGAGCCTTCTGGATCGCGCGATTGCTCACGATGGGTTGGATGACGGCCCGGCGATTTTCCACGTCGATCGAGATGATCTTGTCGAGGCTCGCGAGGTCGATCAGGATGCCGCCGTTACGCAGGGTCGGCTGACACCAGTTGTGGCCGCCGCCACGGACGACCACCTTCAGCCCGTTCGCGCGGGCGAAGGTGATGGCGGCGATGATGTCATCTTCGTCGGCCGCTTTCACGATCAGCTGCGGCGCCCGATCGGGGATCAGCCTGTTCCACAGGTTTCCGTGGAGGGCTTCGGGAAATCCGGCCTCGTCCGAGGCGATCACCGGACCTTTGCAGGCCGTCCTCAGGTTCTCAGCAGTCATGATCCGGCACGTCACATCAGTGGCCCGCCCGGGCGGGATTGCCTGAGCGGGCGTAAAAGAGCGAGCGATTCCCCGGGCCGGTCCTCAATATGGGACGCGGTCCTTCTTCTGGGAATACTTCTTCCACACCTCGACGGCCTCTTCCCGCATGATCTGCTGGGTCGGGATCGAACGCTCGGCGACATCCTTCTTGAGTTCGGCATAGATCATGCTGTCATCGAAGCCGCCATATTCCAGCGCATCCTCGACCTGTGCGGCGTAGTAGACGTTCTTGATGCCGGCCCAGTAGGCGGCCGCCATGCACATCGGGCAGGGCTCGGCGCTCGTATAGAGCGTCGCGTCCCGGAGCTTGAAGCTGCCCTGCGCCTTGCAGGCCTTGCGAATGGCCTCGATCTCCCCGTGCCACGTCGGATCGTTCTCGGCGACGACGCGATTGGCGCCCTCCGCGATGATCTCGCCGTCTTGAACGATCACGCAGCCGAACACGCCGCCGGCACTGTCGACCAGCGAGGTCTTCTCCGACAGCGCGATCGCCCGGGCCATGAATTTTTCGTGTTTGTCAGTCATCGGATCCTCTGGTTCAACGGAAGCGTATGTTTGGACGGGTTATGAGCGGCGGATATCGAGCGAGCTTAGACTTCGCGCATCACGATCAGCGCTCTTGTGTTCCGGCAGGATGGCGTATCTGACGATCGGCGCCGGCCGTCGCGCGCCTCACGCGGAGCGCGCGGGTTCCGAAGGATGCCGGGCCGCCGGCGGCTCGTGCGTCCGATCAGCGAGGTGGTGCGTGCAGAGCGGATCGTCACGCTGTGAAACCTCGCTTTCCCCGACGCGCGTCCGTCTCGGCCAGTAAAGAGCGGCCGTGTCCGGACTACTGATTGAAGAAACATCGCTTTCGATGTCGCGTCAACGTCACCAGGCAATCGGTGGTAATACGATTGTAAATGTTCCTGGACTTAGTAAAGCGGCGCAAAACAGCCGCATAACTTCTTCGGAATGCCGGGTCTTGCAATAGATCCGCCGCCTCTTGAGAGCGGCACGCGCGAACGGTACGTCCGATCGCGGTTGGTCGGAGACGCAGGGACAAGAAATATTTTCTGTGCCGATCGCGTCCTCCGCCGCCGGCGATACTGCTGCGCCGACGGTGCCACGCATGCGCCGCCGCAGGGCGCCGACAATCAGGCCGTGCGTGCATCCGGGCAGGCCTCCCGCTTCGGTGCTAGAGCCGTTACCGAAGGTATTGCAACGGTTTGGACGGACGGCGACCCCGGTCGAGACAGCCGCGCCATGCCTCCTATCCCAACGCGATCGGGAACGGCGCTCTGTGAACGAGGCTCCGGTTTTTGTTGTCGTTCCGTCCCAGGCCGGCGGAGTCCAGACCAGCCGAGGACAGAAAGATCCGGGAGTTCTACCGCCCGATCGCCAACGTTGAATGGGCTGCGCAGGACAAACATGAAAGAACGCGCGTCGAGTGATACGTATTGTAGTTACAATCGAAATATTTCCATTCGGTCGGGGCGTCTTGACTTCGAACGAGCCGGTCGCGTTGATATGGGCCGGTCACATGGCGCCGCCGGTTGAACGGCGGGTGCACGATACAAGATCAATCTTCGGCTGTTGCGCCTGGCGGAATCCGGAGCGGCAGGCCCGTGAAAGTCTGCCTCCGACCCGATACCGGGCTTCCCGAACCGATCGCACGGCTTGCAGAAGGCGGCGTCGGTTCGGGTGCTCAAGCGGGGCGGCGTGACGGCATCGTCCCTGCGCGACGCGGTGCGTGCGGGGGACGACGGCACGGTGCAGGACTTGCGGGCCTCCGTCGCTCCATAAGAAGGCGCGCGCAGTCGGCCGGGCAACGGAAGCGCGTCGGGTCATGAGCGGTGCCACAACGTCCGTCAGCATCGTGACGCAGACGACCATCCGGCCCGAGAGCGCGGATGCCTTCGCCCGATGGCAGACCGACACCGGCACGGTCGTCGCGGCCTTTCCGGGCTTCATCGAGCAGCAGGTGATCCCGCCGCGGCCGCCGCTGCAAGTGGATTGGGTGATCCTCCAGCGGTTCCACAGCCTCGAGCAGGCGAAGGCGTGGCTGGCCTCTCCGGAGCGGCAGGCCCGGATCCAGGGCGCCACCCCGATGCTCGTGGGCCGCGACGACGTCCATATCGTCAAGGACGACGGCGACGCGTCGCGGACGTCGCCGGTCAGCGCGGTGATCAGCACCCGCGTGAAGCCCGGCATGGAGGCGGCCTATCTGAAGTGGGAGCAGAAGATCGCCGCGGCGCAGTCGAAGGCGCCCGGGATGCAGGGCTACCGGTTCGAGCCGGCCGTGCCGGGGGTGCAGGAGGATCACGTCGCGATCCTGCGCTTCGACAGCGAGGCGAATCTGCGGATCTGGATGGACTCGCCGGAGCGGCAGACCCTGGTCGCGGAAGCGGCCCCGTTGACCGCGGAGTTCCACACCCGAACGGTCCAGAGCGGCTTCGAACAATGGTTCCGCAACGTCGCCCCGGCGGGGGAGGGGGCGCCCGCGGCGTGGAAGATGAACATGATCGTGGTGCTGACCCTGTACCCAACCGTGTTCCTGTGGGGCGTCCTGGTCGGCACGCCGATCCTCGCCGGGATCCTGAAGGTGGATTTCCCGGTGGCACTGTTCATCGGCAACGTGTTCAGCGTGCTGCTCACCGCGCAGATGGTGCCCTGGACGGCCAAGCGGCTGGGCTGGTGGCTGACGCCGGATCCGGCGCGCCGGACGCAGGTCAATCTGCAGGGCGCCGCGCTGCTGATCGCCGCCTACGCGATCATGATCCTCGTGTTCTGGAAGCTGCTTTGACCGGCCTCATGCAGGGACCGGCGCGACCTCCCCGGTCCGCACGTCACCGCGTCGTCCGCCCGGCAGGACGCGGAGCTTCGGAATGGGGCGGGACGCTCCTGACGGTGACGCGTCTGCGGCCGCTGATCCTTGCGGGTCTCATGAGCGCGCTGTGCGGGGCGTCCGGGCTGACCGGAGCCGCTCGGGCCGCACCGGCGACGGAGCCGGACACCACCCGGGGCTCCGACACGAGCCGGCCGACGGCGCCGGCGACCTCGGATCGCCGGGAGGCCGAAGTCCCCTTCGCGGCCGCGACGGCGATGGCGGCGCCACCGCCTTCGTCCTTCAGCTTCTCCGACACGGTGGTGAGCTATCGGTTTCAGGGGCCGTCGGCGGAGCCCGGTCTCTTCGTACGGCGTCCCGACGGCACGGCGCAGGGCTCATTCGCGCCGCGCGCGGTGCCCAAGACCGTCGTCAACCTGTTCCACGCCAACGCGTGGGCCTACGGGACCAACCTCATCTCCCTCGATATCCTCAAATCCGGGTCCCAGGATCCGGCGGGCGACAAGCAGCGTCCGTTCAAGGATTACGGCGCCACCGAGGTCTATCTGATCTACCGGGGTGTCTTGAGCTTCAACAAGATCTTCGCAACTGAAACCTTCGCGATCCCCGGCTTCGTCAAGGACGTCGGCCTGTCCTTCGGGGCCGACATCAACACCAAGAACACGTATTTCGATGCCGAGAAGCGGGCCGGCACCTTCGGTCTGAGCTTCGCCTTCGACGTGCCCGCCGGGTTCGTGAACCTGAAGGTCCAAGGCTACAAGGACTTCTCGCGCAATGGTTTCGCGGGAAGCGGGCCGTCCCCCGGGATTCCCGGGAACGGCGCCGTGCCGGGCTTCGACTACGCGCACTTTCGCAGCGTCGAATTCAAAATGACCCCGGAATTCGAGATCACCTACACGATCCCGCTGCCGTTCACGGGGCTGCCGCTCTCCCTCTCCGGCTTCAACACCATCGTGCTGCCCAAGGGCCGTTACGGCACGATCAACCAGAACGACACGCAACTGGAGTTCGTCTCGCAGACGAACCTCGTCCTGGATGTCGGGCAACTGCTTGCCGAAACACCCAACCGGGTCGAGGTATTCGCCGGGTTCCAGTATTGGCGCAACAAGTTCGGCGCCGATCCGCGGCGTACGATCAACACCGAGGAGAAGGCCCTCATCGCCGGCATCGCCTATCACCTGAAATAGGCCCCGCCCTCCCGCGATCGCCTGCGGACGTCACCCGGCGCGCCTCACGCGGCGTAGCGCTCGAGCGCCAGATCGTCGCTCGCGATCTCCGGAGCCCGGCCGGACACGAGGTCGGCGAGCAGGCGGCCCGAGCCGCAGGCCATGGTCCAGCCCAGCGTGCCGTGGCCGGTGTTGGTGAACAGGTTCGCGATCCGCGTCCCGCCGACGATCGGCGTGCCGTCCGGCGTCATCGGCCGCAGGCCGGTCCAGAACGCGGCGCGGTCGAGGTCGCCGCCCGCGGGGAACAGGTCCTGCACCGAGCGCGCGAGGGTCTCGCGGCGCGGCAGGCGCAGGGCGCTGCTGAAGCCGGCGAGTTCGGCCGTGCCGCCGACGCGGATGCGGTCGCCGAGCCGGGTAATCGCGACCTTGTAGGTCTCGTCCATGACCGTCGAGACAGGCGCGGCGGCTGCGTCGGTGACGGGCAGGGTCAGGGAATAGCCCTTCACCGGGTAGACCGGCAGGGCGATCCCGAGGGGGCGCAGCAGGGCGGGCGTGTAGCTGCCCAGCGCCGCCACGTAGGCCTCCGCCCGCAGAAGCTGACCGTCGGCGGTCTCGACCGCCGTCACCCGGTCGCCGTCATGGTGGAGGCGCGCGATCGACGTCCCGTAGCGGAAGCTCACGCCGAGCCCCTCGCAGAGCGTGGCGAGGCGCTGGGTGAACAGGTGCGCGTCGCCGGTCTCGTCGCCCGGCAGCCGCAGGCCGCCGACAAAGACGCCGCTTACGGCGTCGAGCGCCGGCTCGGCGGCGATGCAGCCGGCCGGATCCAGGACCGTGTAGGGCACGCCGTAGGCATCGAGGACGCGGGTGTCGTCGCCGACATGGTCGAGCTGCTTCTGCGTCCGGAAGAGCTGGAGCGTGCCCTTCTCCCGGTGGTCGTAGGCGATGCCCGTCTCGGTGCGCAGATCGCGCAGCACGTCGCGGCTGTATTCGGCGAGGCGGACCATGCGGCCCTTGTTGCGCCGGTAGGCCTCCTCGGTGCAGTTGGCGAGCATCCGCGTGAGCCACCCGTAGAGGCGGGGCTCCAGCCGCGGCCAGAGCACCAGGGGCCGGTGCCGCATCAGCAGCCACTTGAGCGCCTTCACGGGGATGCCGGGGGCCGCCCAGGGCGCCGCGTAGCCCGGAGAGACCTGGCCGGCATTGGCGAAGCTGGTCTCCAGGCCGGCGCCGGGCTGGCGCTCCAGCACCGTGACCTGATGGCCGGCCCGCGCGAGGTAATAGGCCGATGTGACGCCGACGACGCCGCCGCCGAGGATGATGACGTGCATGGCGGACCTCAGGCTCCGAGATAGATGCGGTGGAAGCGGTGGCCGAGGTTGGTCAGGACCTCGTAGCCGATCGTGCCGGCCGCCGCCGCGACGGCGTCGACGTCGCGCTCCGGGCCGATGATGTCGACGAGCGCCCCCGGCCCGAGGGTGCCGGGCGCGACGTCGGTGACGTCGAGGACGAGGCTGTCCATCGAGACCCGCCCGACCACGGGCAGGCGCGTGCCGCCGAACCACGCCGCGCCGCCCGCCGTGCTGCGGAAGAACCCGTCCGCGTAGCCGATCGCGATTGTCGCGAGGCGGCTGTCCCGGCCGACGGTGGCGGCATGCCCGTACCCCACGGGTGTTCCCGCCGGGACGCTGCGCGTCTGCATCACCCGCGCCCGCAGACCGATCACAGGCCGCATCGGATTGGGCGTGCCCGTCTGCGGAGCGATCCCGTAGAGGGCGGCACCGGGGCGCACCAGGTCGAAATGGAACTCCCGTCCGAGGAAGATCCCGGACGAGGCCGCGAGGCTCGCCGGCACGCCCGGCAGGCGCTGCCGGACGGCCTGGAAGGCGGCGCGCTGCGCCGCGTTGACGGGGCTGTCCGGCTCGCCCGCGCAGGCGAGGTGGCTCATCACCAGCCTCAGGTCGAGACCGGCGAAGGTATCCGGCCGGTCGACGAGCGCGCAGGCCTCGTCCGGCGCGAAGCCGAAGCGGGCCATGCCGGTGTCGATCTGGAGGATCGCGGGCAGGCGCCGATCGAGACGCCGCGCCAGCCCCTGCCATCCGTCGCGCTGGGACGCGTCGTTCAGGACGGGAACGAGGTCGTGAGCCGCGCAGGTCGCCTCGCTGCCCGGTGCGGCGCCGTTGAGCACGGCGATCACCGCCCCGGGTCCGAGGATAGACCGGAGGGTCACGCCCTCGCCGACCTGGGCGACGAAGAAGTGCCGGCAGCCGGCGGCGGCCAGGACCGGCGCGACCCGGTCGGCGCCGAGCCCGTAGGCGTCCGCCTTGACGACGGCCGCGCAGGTCGCCGTCCCGGCCCGCGCGGCGAGGCGGCGGTAATTCTCCGCGACGGCCGCGAGATCGATGATGAGGTGTGCGGAGGCCGTCCCGGCCGGGCTCGCATCGGGTCGGAGATCGCGATCGATCATGCTCATGGCGACCCTCGGGACGGCACTCGGATCCAGCGCCAGGAGGCTACACGAAGGATCGTCGAACGAGCGTGCGTGCTGTCGAAGCCGTTTGAGTTTTGAGCTTGGCCGTGCAAATTTCTGCGGCTATTTCGAATGTTCTGCGAGTCGCGCGTGGATGAGATCGACCGCCGCATCGTCCAGGCCCTGCGCGGCGACGGCCGGATCACCAACGCCGACCTCGCCGCCGCGGTGGGCCTGTCCGCCTCGGCCTGCCATCGCCGCGTGCGGCTGCTGGAGGAATCCGGGATCATCCGGGGCTACACCGCGCTGATCGGCGGCGGCGTCGACGGACCGGGCCTCGTGGTCCTCACCCAATTCACCCTGGACCGCCAGACCGAGGATTACCTCAACCGGTTCGAGGCGGCCGTCCGCCGCTGTCCCGAGGTCCAGGATTGCTATCTGATGACCGGGTCGGCCGATTACTTGGTGAAGCTCAAGGTGATCGACGCGGCCGATTACGAGCGGCTGCACAAGGATGTCCTGTCGCGCCTGCCGGGGGTGGCCCGGCTGCAATCGAGCTTCGCCATCCGGACCGTCGTGGCATCGGGCCGGCCGCTCTGATGGCCGGCGCGCACGCGGATGCGAGAGGAGGCCCTGCATGACGTCGACCCACGAACCCGACGCGGGCGCACCGTGCGACCTGCGCCTCAGCGACGCCACGCTCGCCGAGGGCCACCGGACGAGCATCGACATCCGGGACGGCCGCGTGGCTGCCCTGCGGGATCCCGGCGCGCCGCTGCCCCCCGCCGCCCGTACGATCGACCTCGGCGGCGCCCTGGTGCTGCCGGGTCTGTCCGATGGCCACGTCCACCTCGACAAGTGCCAGCTCGGCCTCCCGTGGCGCCCGCACGCGGCGGCAGGGTCGGTCCGCGCGATCATCGCGGACGAGAAGGCGTTCCGCCGGGCCACGCGGATCCCGCTGGCCGAGCAGGGGGCCGAGGCGCTGCTCGAACGCATGCTCCGCGGCGGCACGACGAGCCTGCGCACCCATGTCGACATCGACGACGTCACGCGCCTCGACCATCTCGCCCAGATCCTCGACCTGCGGACGCGCTGGTCCGACCGGCTGCAGATCCAGATCGTCGCCTTCCCGCAGAGCGGGATCCTGGGATGCCCGACCGTCGCGGGCGACCTGGACACGGCCCTGCGGATGGGCGCCGACCTCGTCGGCGGCCTCGATCCCGTCGGCATCGACGGGGACCGCGACGGCCCCCTGGACATCGTCTTCGCCCTGGCCGAGCGCCACGGCCGGGGCATCGACATCCATCTCCACGACGGCGGCGCGGCCGGTCTCGACACGATCGCGGCGATCGCGGCCCGCACGGCGGCGGCCGGGCTCGGCGGGCGGGTCACGATCAGCCACGCCTTCGCGCTGTCGGAGGCCGATGACCGGCAGCTCGGTCGGATCGCGGAGGCCCTGAACCGGGCCCGCGTCGCGATCCTCACAAGCGTGCCGGGCGGGCGGCGCTGCCCGCCGATCCCGCGGCTGCGGGAACTCGGCGTCCCGGTCTGCTTCGGCACCGACAACGTCCGCGATTGCTGGAACCCCGCCACGGTGACCGGCATGATCCACCGCGCCCAGCTCGCCGCCTACCGGTTCGATCTCCGCACCGACGCGGATCTCGCGGCGCTCCTCAAGCCCATCACCACCGTCCCGGCGCGGGTGCTCGGCCTGGGGCCGGGCATGGTGGCGCCGGGCGCCCGGGCCGACCTGATCGCCTTCGACGCCGAGCGCGTGCCGCAGGTGATCGTGGAGCGCCAGGAACCGGTGCTCGTCGTGGCGCGGGGCGCCGTCGCGGTCGATCGGCGCGCCGCGGGTACGGTGCCTCTGCCGTGAACGACCGCGCCCTCCGCTACCTCCTCGCCGTGGTGCGCGCCGGCTCGGTCCGGGCCGCCGCAGAGGTCCTGAACGTCGCCGCCTCGGCGGTGAGCCGGCAGATCATCGAGCTGGAGGCGCAGGTCGGCGAGACCCTGCTCGAGCGCCTGCCCCGGGGCGTGGTCCCCACCGAGGCCGGCCGTCTGGTCGCCGAGCACGCGCAGCGCCAGGCCGACGAGGCGGCGGTGCTGGAGGACCAGCTTAAGCGCCTGCGCGGGGTGCAACGGGGTACGATCAGCCTGCGCTGCGGCGCCGGCTTCCTGATCGACCTCCTCGACAACGCCCTGGCGGGCTTCGCCCAGGAGCATCCGGGCATCGCCTATCAGGTCGAGATCGGCACCACCGACGGGATCCTCGCGGCGATCGCCCGGGGCGAGGCCGATCTCGGCCTCGTCTACAATCCGCCTGCGCATCCGGATGTCCGCGGTGTCGTCTCCGCACGGCAGCCCCTGCTCGCCGTCCTGCCGAAGAGGCACCCCCTGGCCGGCGGGGGGGCGCCTGTGGCCCTGCGCAGCTTCGCCACCGAGCCCGCCGCCCTCCTGCCGCCCGACCACGGCGTGCGCCAGCTGATCGGCCGCGTCGAGGCGGATGGTGGCTTCCGGCTGGTGCCGCGGCTGGAGACCGCTTCCTTCGAGATGCATCGCCGCTTCGTGATGGCGGCCATGGGCGTCGCCTTCCTGCCCCGCTTCGTGGTCGCGGCCGAGCTGCGCGACGGGGTGCTCGACGCAGTGCCACTGCGCGACACCATCCTGTCGGAGGCGAGCGCGCATCTCGTCATCCGTGGCGGACGGCGGCTGCCCGAGGGCGCGGCCCGGCTGCTCGGCTGGCTGGCCGACCACATGGTGGCGTTCCGTCCGCCCCCCGCCTGACGCGAGTGTGCTCAATTTCCGCACGGATCGTGCAGAAATCGATTGTTGTCGCAACGCTCGTTTGCCGGAACTATCGTGCCGCTTCGTGAGGACGGATCGGCATGATCATCACAATGGTAGGCGTGGTCGGGCTCGGCAACATGGGTCTGGGCATGGCCGCGACCCTGGCCCGCAAGGGCTTCACGGTCCTGGGCTACGACCTCGACCCGGTCCGGCGCCCCGCCGCCGAGGCGGCCGGCGTGACCACGCTCGACGTCCTCACCGATGTGCTCCGCCGGGCCGACGCCCTCGTCTTCTCGCTGCCGCTGGCGCGGGACGTGGAGGCGGTGGTCACCGCGGAGGGCGGGCTCCTGTCCCGGACCGACCGGAAGGTGGTCGTCGTCGACACCTCGACCTCGGATCCCGGCACGACGCGGCGCCTCGCCGAGCGGCTCGCCGCCGCGGGGCACGCCCTCCTCGACGCGCCGGTGAGCGGCGGCCCGTCCGGCGCCGCCGAGGGCACCCTGACCATGATGATCGGCGGGGCGGCTGAGGATTACGAACTGGCCCGGCCGGTCCTGGAGGCCATGTCGGCCCGCGCGCCGCATGTCGGGCCGTCGGGCGCCGGCAACATCGTCAAGCTCGTCAACAACCTGCTGGTGGCGGCACATCTCGTCACCACCGGCGAGGCCCTGCGCCTGTCCGAGGCGGCGGGCCTCTCGGCCGAGGAGGCCGTCAAGGTCGTCAACACCGCCACCGGCCGCAGCGCGATCAGCGAGGTCATGGTGCCGCGCTGGGTCCAGTCCGGCACCTTCGACAGCGGCTTCTCGGCCGGCCTGATGCGCAAGGATGTGCGCCTCGCCCTCGAACTCGCCGACGAATGCGGGATCGACCTGCCGCTCTCCGCGGAGGTGAAGCGGATCTGGCAGGCCACGCAGGCCACCATCCCCGACACGGCCGACTTCACCCGCATGGCCGATTACCGCGCTCACAAGGGAGCCCACTGATGTCCGGCACGCCGCACTCGCCCGCCGCCGACCGGGTCGCCGCCCTCCTTTCCGACCTGCTGCCGGGCGGCCGCATCGGGAGCGTCGTGGCCGGCGAGATCCTCGACGGGACCGGCGCCGCCCTCGATCTGGTCAACCCCGCCGATGGCGGCGTGCTCGCGCGCTTCGCCGATGCCGGGCTGTCGGTCGTCGAAGCCGCCATGGCGGCGGCCCGCGACGCCCAGCGCGCGTGGTGGGGCCTGAGTGCCGCCGCCCGCGGCCGCGCGCTCTGGGCCGTGGCCGCCCTGGTCCGGCAACACGCCGGCGCGCTCGCCGAGCTGGAGACCCTCTCGGCCGGCAAGCCGATCCGCGACACGCGCGGCGAGGTCGCCAAGGTCGCCGAGATGTTCGAGTACTATGCCGGCTGGTGCGACAAGCTCCACGGCGACGTCATCCCGGTCCCGACCGCGCACTTGAACTACACCCGACACGAGCCCTTCGGCACCGTGGTGCAGATCACCCCCTGGAACGCACCGATCTTCACGGCGGGCTGGCAGATCGCGCCGGCCATCTGCGCCGGCAACGCCGTGGTGCTGAAGCCCTCCGAACTGACGCCGCTGACCTCGCTGGCGCTGGGCCTGCTCTGCGACCGGGCCGAGGGGATGCCGCGCGGCCTCGTCTCGGTGCTGGCCGGCGCCGGCCCGACCACGGGCGCGGCCGCGGTGGCCCATCCCGACACCCGGCTGGTCGTTTTCGTCGGCTCGGCCGAGGCCGGCGCGCGGATCGCCGCCGCGGCGGCCCGCAACATCGTGCCGAGCGTGCTCGAACTCGGCGGCAAGTCGGCCAACATCGTGTTCGCCGACGCCGATCTCGAACGAGCGCTGCTCGGCGCGCAGGCCGCGATCTTCGGGGGCGCCGGCCAGAGCTGCGTGGCGGGCTCCCGGCTCCTCGTGCACCGCTCGATCCACGCCTCCTTCGTCGAGCGCCTGTCCCACGCGGCGGCCCGCATCCCGGTCGGGGCGCCGACCGATCCGGCGACGCAGATCGGCCCGATCAACAACCGGCGCCAGCGGGACAAGATCGCCGCCATGGTCGAGGCCGCCGCTGGGGCAGGCGCCACCATCGCGACCGGCGGAGCCTGCCCCGCTGACCTGCGCGACACGGGCGGCTTCTATTTCGGCCCGACCATCGTGGACGGCGTCGCGCCGGACGCGGCGATCGCCCGGGAAGAGGTGTTCGGCCCTGTCCTCACGGTCCTGCCGTTCGACGGCGAGGACGAGGCGGTCGCGCTGGCCAACGGCACGCCCTACGGCCTCGCGGGCGCGGTCTGGACCGGCGACGGCGGGCGCGGCCACCGGGTCGCGGCGGCCCTGCGGGCCGGGACCGTCTGGGTCAACGGCTACAAGACCATCAACGTGGCCTCGCCCTTCGGCGGTTTCGGCCGCTCGGGCTTCGGCCGCTCCTCAGGCCGCGAGGCGCTGATGGCCTACACGCAGACCAAGAGCGTCTGGGTCGAGACCGCCGCCGCGCCGGCGGTGACCTTCGGGTACGTGGGCTAGAGCCGTGCCCGACCGCGGAACGACAGACTGACGGGCGAGCGATGCGGGCTCGGACTGCGCGACGGACCCCCTCTCCCGTGCGGGAGAGGGGTGGGGTGAGGGCGGAGAGGCATCAGGATCGGGCACGCTCCCGATGAGCCTCGCTCGGACGCCGCACATCCTCACCCTGTCCCTCTCCCGCACGGGAGAGGGGACCCGCGCCCCATCCGGCCCGGGCACGGTCGACGAATTCGCCGCGACGCCGCCGGGCACGCCCCTCGGCATCGTCCCGCGCACAGACCAACGACGAGACCGGCGATCAAGTCCGGCAGGCGGAGCAACAGTTAGCCCCGAGGGGGCAGGAGGATGACGATGGCGGGCGAACTGTTTGCGACAACCCCGCGGCCGGACGCGCCGCCCGTCTCCGGCGGCGGGAAGCTGACGCTGTTCCTGCTCGCCCTCGTCATCGTCGTCATCGCGGAGGCGATCGGCAACGTCAGCATCCCGGTGGGGGCCGGCAAGATCGTGCTGCTGCCGCTGCTCTGGGCCCTGCTGCTCGGCGGAGCCCTGGGGCTGATGAGCCCGCGTCTCCCGGCCCCCCTGCGGCTGACGGTGGGGCTCCAGAACGCCGCCGGGGCCTATCTCCAGCCGGCGCTGCTGATCTTCATCGCCAAGCTCGGCCTGCTCGTCGGCGGGTCGCTGCCGAAGATCCTGGCCTCGGGCTGGGCCCTGGTCTTCCAGGAATTCGGGCATTTCTTCGGGACGATGGTGTTCGGCCTGCCGGTCGCGCTCCTGCTCGGCATCAAGCGCGAGGCGATCGGCGCGACTTTCTCGGTCGGCCGGGAGCCGAGCCTCGCCATCATCGGCGAGCGCTACGGCATGGATTCGCCGGAAGGGCGCGGCGTGCTGGCCGAGTACCTGACCGGCACGGTCTTCGGCGCGGTGTTCATCGCCCTGCTGGCCGGCCTGATCGCCAGCCTGGGCGTCTTCAACCCGCTGGCCCTGGCGATGGGAGCCGGAGTCGGGTCCGGCAGCATGATGGCGGCCGCCTCGGGGGCGATCGCCGCCCAGCAGACCCCCGAGGTCGCCAAGGACGTCGCCACCTTCGCGGCGGCCAGCAACCTCGTGACCACGACGATCGGCACGTACTTCACCCTGTTCCTGTCGCTGCCCTTCACGATCTGGGCCTACGGCAAGCTGGAGCCGATCCTCGGCCGCAACCGTCCGGACGCCGCCCGTCCGGCGGCGGCCGACCCGCAGGTGGCCGCGCCGACTCATCAGGAGGTGCCGATCGGCTTCGCCGAGACCGTGTTCGCGTGGGTGCTGATCGGCGCCTACGGCCTGATCGGCAACTGGCTGACCTACGGCGTCGTCCCGGACGCGAACGTCGTGGGCGGCATGGCGATCATCATCGGCACCGTGCTGGCCGGCTGGGGCCTCTACCTGCTCCTCGGCCGCCGCCTGCCCGCCGTCCTGTGGGTCTCGATCCTCGGCATGGCCCTGACCTATCCCGGCACGCCCTACGCGGCCGAGATCGCCGCCCTGACCGGCAAGATCAACTTCCTGGCGCTGGCCACGCCGATCCTGACCTTCGCGGGCCTCTCGGTCGCCAAGGACGTGCCCGCCTTCCGGCGCCTCGGCTGGCGGATCGTGGTGGTCTCGTTCATGGCCAATGCCGGGACATTCCTGGGCGCGGCCCTGATCGCGCAGTTCTTCATGCACCCCGCGCTGGGGTGAACCGCTGCGCCGTCCGGCGTAGGGTCGGGCGGGGGATCGAGGCGCTCCGGCGGCCTCTGGCATGAGTGAGAGATCGCATGGGTATCGAGGCGGAGACCGTGGAACGCATGGTCGCTTGGCGGCGCGACCTGCACACCCATCCCGAGCTGGCCTTCCAGGAAGTCCGCACGGCGGAACTCGTCGCCCGGGAACTGGCCGCCTGCGGCCTGTCGGTGAAGACCGGGCTCGGGCGCACCGGCGTGGTCGGGACGCTGAGCCGGGGCGACGGCCCGACCATCGGCCTGCGGGCCGACATGGACGCCCTGCCGATCCAGGAGGCGACGGGCGTTGCCTACGCCTCCCGCACGCCCGGCGTGATGCATGCCTGCGGCCATGACGGCCACGTGGCGATGCTGCTCGGCGCGGCCCGGCATCTCGCCACCCGCACCGACCTGACCGGGACGGTGCATTTCATCTTCCAGCCCGCGGAGGAATGCGAGGGCGGCGGGCGCGCGATGGTCGAGGATGGCCTGTTCCGGCTGTTTCCATGCGACTCCGTCTACGGGCTGCACAATTGGCCGGGCCTGGCCCTCGGCACCTTCGCGACCCGGGTGGGCGCCATCATGGCCTCCCTCGACACGTTCGAGATCGCGGTTACCGGGTTCGGCACCCATGCGGCCATGCCGGAGCGCGGCATCGACACGCTGGTGATTGCCTCCGAGATCGTCCTCGCCCTCCAGACCATCGTCAGCCGCCGCATCGCCCCGACGGAGCCGGCGGTGCTCAGCGTCACGCAGATCCATGGCGGCGACGCCTTCAACGTTATCCCCGACCGTGCGGTGATCCGCGGTACGGTGCGGTGCCTGAACGAGGCCGTGCGCGCGCGCGTCGCGGAATTCATCGAGGCCATCGCCGGCGGGACCGCCGGTACGCACGGCGCCCGCGCGGAGGTGGCGTACCGGTTCGGATACCCGGCCACGGTCAACACCGCCGATGCCGTCGGCGTCGCCTTCGAGGCGGCCGGGACCGTCTCGGCCATCACCGCGCGCCGTGGCGACGTCGGTCCCTCCATGGCGTCGGAAGATTTCGCCTACATGCTCGAAGCCTGCCCGGGCGCCTATGCCTGGATCGGGACCGACGGAACGCAGAAGAGCTTGCCGCTCCACAATCCGGGCTACGACTTCAACGACGAGGCGCTGCCGATCGGCGCCGCCTACTGGGCCGCCCTGGCCAGGCACAGCCTCAGGACCTGAGGCGGCGGATCAAGAACGGCGCGGACGCGGACATCCTTGATCGGCTTGCGGCGTGCGCCTTGAAGGTCCGCCCGCGCGGGAGGCGCGGGCGGTCTCGTATGAAGGTCTCAGGCGGCCATGGGCGCGTACCGCTTGTGTCCCTTCACGTCGAAGCGGTCGAGCATCATGACCTTGTCCCACGCCTTGACGAAGTCGAGCACGAAGCGCCGCTGGCCGTCGCTGCCCGCGTAGGCGTCGACGATGGAGCGCAATTGCGCGTTCGACCCGAAGACGAGGTCGCTGCGGCTGGCCTCGAACCTCGTCTGACCACTCTCGCGGTCCTTGAGGGTGAAGGTCATCCCGTCCGCGTCGGCCTTCTCCCACACGAGGTCGGTGTCGGTCAGGTTGCGGAAGAAGTCGTTCGTCAGCACGCCGACGCGATCGGTGAAGACGCCCCGGTTCGACCCGTCGTGATTGACGTTGAGGGCGCGCAAACCGCCGGTCAGCACCGTCCATTCCGGAGCCGTCAGCGTCATCAGGTTGGCCTTGTCGAGGAACAGCTCCTCCGGCGAGAGGCTTTGCGCCATGGACCCGAACCCGTCATCGACATAGTTGCGGAAGCCGTCCACGACGGGCTTCAGCCACTCGAACATTTCGATGTCGGTCAGCTCCTGGGTGGTGTCGACCCGGCCGGGCGTGAACGGCACGGTCGTCTCGACCCCCGCGTCCTTGGCGGCGTTCTCGACGGCGACGCAGCCGCCGAGCACGATGAGGTCGGCGAGGGAGACCCGCTTCCCGTCGCTGCGCCCGTCGTTGAACGTAGCCATCACGCCGCGTAGGGCCTCGACCACCGGCGCGGCGCGGCGATTCACGGTCCAGTCCTTCTGCGGGGCGAGGGCGAGGCGACCGCCATTGGCGCCGCCGCGCTTGTCACTGTCGCGGTAGGTCGAGGCCGCCGAGAACGCCGCGAAGGCGAGATCGGAGACCGAGAGGCCCGTCGCCGCGATCGCCTGCTTGAGCGCGGCGATCTCGGCGTCGCCGACCGGGGCATAGGTGGCGTCGGGGAGCGGATCCTGCCACAGGAGCCCGTCCTCGATCGTGGCCTCCGGGCCGAGATAGCGGTGCTTGGGTCCCATGTCGCGGTGCGTGAGCTTGTACCACGCCTTGGAGAAGGCTTGGGTGAACGCGTCGAAGTCGTTGAGGAACTTCTCGCAGACCTTGCGGTAGTCCGGATCGACCTTGAGGGCGATGTCGGACGTCATCATCATCAGCGGGTGCATCTGGCCCGCGACATGGGCGTCCGGCGTCTTCGGCGCGTCGGGATCCTTCGGCTGCCACTGCAGGGCGCCCGCCGGACTCTTGGTCTGCTCCCACTCGAACTTGAAGAGGTTCTCCAGGTAAGCGTTGTCCCACTTCGTCGGATCGGGGGTCCAGCTGCCCTCGATGCCGTTGGTCATCGTGTCCTTGCCGGCGCCCTTCGGGTTGTGCCAGCCGAGTCCCATCGCCTCCATCGGCGCCATCTCGGGCGGCGGCCCGATCTCCTTGGCTGGCACCATGCCGTGGCTCTTGCCGAAGGCATGACCGCCGGCGATCAGCGCGACCGTCTCCTCGTCGTTCATCGCCATCCGGGTGAAGGTGATCCGGATGTCGCGCGCCGAGGCCAGGGGATCGCCGCTGGCGTAGGGACCTTCGGGGTTCACGTAGATGAGCGCCTGGTGCGAGGCGGCGAGCGGGTTCTCCAGGTCGTAGTCGGCGTCGCCATTCTTGCCGCGCCAGCGCTTGTCGCGGTTCACCATGCCGTCGAAACTCGACACCGTTTCCATGTCGACGACCTCGGGACCCCAGTAGGTGGCATTATCCGCCTCCCAGGCGTCCAGCCGGCCGCCGCCGAAGCCGTAGGTCGGCAGGCCCATGATCTCCAGGGCACAATTGCCGGTCAGGACCATGAGGTCGGCCCAGGACAGGGCGTTGCCGTACTTGTGCTTGATCGGCTGCAGGAGACGTCGTGACTTGTCGGTGTTGCCGTTGTCCCACCAGCTCGAGATCGGCGCGAAGCGCTGCATGCCGGTGCCGGCCCCGCCGCGCCCGTCCGCGATCCGGTAGGTCCCGGCCGCGTGCCAGGACATGCGGATCATCTGCGGACCGTAATTGCTGTAATCGGACGGCCACCAAGCCACCGACGAGGTCAGAAACTGCTTGATGTCGCGCTTGAGCGCCTCAAGGTCGATCTTGTTGAACTCGGCAGCGTAGTCGAAGTCCGGCCCGAGGGGATCGGCGGCTAGGCCGTTCTGGTGCAGCAGCTCGACCCGCAGGCGATGGGGGTACCAGTTTTCCAGCGTCGGACGGGTCCCCTGGGCGCCGCCGATGCGGTCGCCGCCGAAGGGACACTTGCCCGCCATGTGGAACGTGGTGGTGTCCGTCTTGTCGATCGTTTCGCTCATTTTAGTGTCCCCTTGGCGTTGAGCCGTTGGCTTTGGTCGCCCGACGCTCGGAGAGCGACGGCGGCGGAACAATGTGGGTGGTCCGAACCTTCAGGGGCTTCCCGCCGCGCTCGAGGCTGCTGACGAAATGAGGCGGTGACCCTCGGGATCAAGTTCGAGGCGCCAAAGTCTCGCCCGGAAGGGCGATCGCTCGTCTCGCAATAAAGACGATGACGTGGTTGTGATCCGAATGATCCGGCAAGACGGTGCGTGTACCGAGCGATATCGGATCGACGTGCGCCCGCATCCGATGATCGACGGCCGATCGAAGCCGATGCTTCGGCGGTCCTTGGAACGTCCTATTCAGGGCACGGGAACCGGCGCTCTCCTGCCCGCGGACGGCGTGCCTCGCGATGATCCCCTCGCGCGGCGATGGCCCGCAGGGCCGAACCTGACGGCGTCGCGAGCCGCACGATGTTCCACCGTCCGCCCCTCGCCGCGCCTTGCTTTGGGAATCCACGGCGGAAACCCCGCGATCCGGAAATGGCTCCCGCCCTGCGACTTTGTGGATCGCCGTCCCGGCGGGGATCGTCGGCGCCGAACGATTCGGGGACGGGAGGCGGCCCGCCGACGGCGGCCCAAAGCGGCACCCGGCGTCGATTCACGTTTCACGGATCGGGAAACCCCGCCCACCCCGAGCGCGCCAAGCCCATTGGCCGATGATGGGGTTGGTCATACAGTCATGCACATGACTGTCACGACCGTGCCGCAACCGGACCTCCGCCTGCCCCTCTATCAGCGCCTGCGCGACGAAATCGCCCTCCAGATCGCCCGCAACGTCTGGCGGTCGGGTGAGCCGATTCCTACCGAGGCGGAGCTGGCGGCGACCCATGGCGTCGCCATCGGCACCGTGCGCAAGGCCATCGACGCCCTGGTCGCCGACGGCTTGGTCGAGCGTCAGCAGGGGCGCGGCACCTTCGTTCGACGCCCCCGCTTCGACCGATCGCTGTTCCGGTTCTTCCGGCACCTGGGACCGGACGGCACCCAGGCGGTGCCCGAGGGGCGGATCCACGCGCGCGAGGCCCGGCCGGCGCCCGAGGCCGTTCGCAACGCCCTCGGCCTGGATGGGCGCGGTGAGGCGATCCGCCTCCTCCGGACGCGCCTTCTCGGCGGACGGCCGATCCTGTCCGAGGCTATCTGGCTTCCGGCCCGGCGGTTCGCACCCCTCCTTGACGTGCCCCTGACGGAGATCGGCGACCTCCTTTACCCCGCCTATGAGCGCCTCTGCGGTGAGATCGTCGCCCGCGCCGAGGAGACGCTGACAATCGGGATTGCCGACCCGGCCGACGCCGCGTGCCTCGGGATCGCGGAAGGCGGACCGGTCATCGTCATCGAACGCCTCGCCTTCGGCTTTGACGCGCGCCCGATCGAGTGGCGCGTGACACGCGGCGCCGCCGCCGATTTCCGGTACCGCATCGATATCCGGTGAGCGGGGCGCGCCTTGACGCCCGGCCGCGCCCATGCTCAATAATTCATATAAATGACTAGCTCTCTTACGGGGGCGGAGGAAAGCCTGTGTTCCGCTGGTACCGTGACATCGGTCCGGTCGAGCGTCGCACCGTCTGGGCCTGTCTGGGCGGATGGTCGCTCGACGCCCTGGACGTACAGATGTTCAGCCTGGCCATGCCCGCCCTGATCGCGACCTTCCGGCTCAGCGCTCCGCAGGCCGGCCTGCTCGGCGCGGTGACCCTGGTCGCGGCGGCGTCCGGCGGATGGCTCGGCGGCCTCGCGGCAGACCGGATCGGCCGCGTCCGCACCCTTCAGATCACAGTGCTGTGGTTCGCGGTCGCGACATTCCTGGCGGCCTTCGCGCAGAGCTTCGCCCAGCTCATGATCCTGAAAGCGCTGCAGGGGATCGGCTTCGGTGCCGAGTGGGCGGCCGGGGCCGCGCTGATCGCGGAGGCGATCCGGCCCGAACATCGCGGCAAGGCCCTGGGTGCGGTCCAGGCCGGCTGGGCGCTCGGCTGGGGCGCGGCCGTCCTCCTCGCCACCGCCGCGTTCTCGCTCCTCGATCAGGAGAGCGCCTGGCGTGCCCTGTTCGCCTGCGGCCTCGCGCCCGCGCTCCTCATCCTCTTCCTCCGCCGCGCGGTCCCGGAGCCGGATCGGTCCCGTGGCCCGACCGGTCGCGGGCGCGCGCCGGCCGGACCGCTCGCGATCTTCTCGCCCGGCCTCCTCCGGGTCACGGTGATCGCAACGCTCGTCGGTCTGGGGGCGCATGGGGGCTTCCACGCCCTGTTCACGTGGCTGCCCACCTACCTGAGGGCCGAGCGCGGCGCCTCGGTCCTGGGGACGGGGCTCTATCTCGCGGTCATCATCGTGGCCTTCGGCCTGGGCTGCCTCGTCGCGGGCGGCCTCGTGGATCGGCTCGGCCGCAGGCGGACCGTGGCGCTGTACGCCGCCGGCTGCATGATCCTCGTCGTCCTCTACCTGCTGGTGCCGGTCGATGGCACCGGGCTGCTCCTGCTCGGCGCGCCCCTCGGCTTCTGCACCGCCGGGATTCCTGCGAGCCTCGCGGCCCTGTTCAGCGAACTCTTCCCCGACGGCCTGCGGGGGACCGGGATGGGCTTCTGCTACAGTGCCGGCCGCCTCGCCTCCGCGCTGATGCCCCTCGGCGTCGGCCTGCTCAGCGAGGTCTGCGGCCTCGGCCCGGCGATCGGCCTGTCGGCCATCGGCGCCTACGGGCTCGTCCTCCTCGCCGTCGCGCTCCTGCCGGATCGGCAGCCCGGCGGCGCGCTGATCGCCCAGACCGCGCGGTGATCCGATGAATCGGCGCATGGTCTGCCGCACCCTGCTCGCGGGCGGAATCACGCTCACATGCACCACCCGTGGCTGGGCGGCCGCAGCGCCCGACGGCACCGCGGCCGTGGATACCCACGCGCATGTCTTCACCCGCGCCCTCGCCCTGGCGGGCGACCGGCGCTACGCCCCCGACTACGACGCGACCATCCCGGCCTACCTCGCGATGCTGGACCGGAACGGCATGGCCCGCGGCGTGCTGATCCAGCCGAGCTTCCTCGGCACCGACAACAGCTATTTGGTCTCGGCCCTGCGCACCGCCCCGGAGCGGCTCCGCGGCATCGCCGTGCTGGCCCCGGAGGCCGAGACCGCGACCCTGCGCGACCTCGCCGGGGCGGGCGTGGTCGGGCTGCGCCTCAACCTGATCGGCCGGCCGGATCCGGATTTCGACAGTCCCGCCTGGCGGACCCATCTGACGCGCGTGGCGGAACTCGGCTGGCAGATCGAGGTCCAGGCCGAGGCGCGGCGCCTCGCGCACCTGCTGCCCCCGCTGATCGCCGCGGGCGTCCAGGTGGTGGTCGATCATTTCGGCCGAATCGACCCGGCCCTCGGCATCGCCGATCCGGGCTTCGGCGACCTTCTCGGCTTCGGCCGCGGCGGCCGCGTCTGGGTCAAGCTCTCGGGGGCCTACCGCATCGGCAGCGGCGCGCCTGGCCGGCAGACGGCCCTTGCGGCGGCCGAGCGCCTGCGCGGCGCCTTCGGTGCGCAGCGCCTGCTCTGGGGCAGCGACTGGCCGCACACCCAGTTCGAGACCCGGGCCAGCCCCGCCGAGGCACGGGGCGACCTCGACGCCTGGGTGCCGGACGCGGCCGAGCGCCGGACCATCCTGTGCGCGACGCCCGCCGCCCTATTCCACTTCGACCGCTAGGCCGGCCGGGGCGAGCCCCCCCGCGCTCCAACAAGGACAGGACCATGGCAACACCGACCCTGCCTCAAGCGGCGGAGGCAGCCGCCTTCGAGAGCCGAACCATGCGGAAGGTCGGCCTGCGCCTGATCCCCTTCCTCGTGCTCTGCTACTTCATCGCCTATGTCGACCGGGTGAATGTCGGCTTCGCGGCGCTGACCATGAACCGCGACCTCGGGCTGTCCACCGCGGCGTTCGGCCTGGGCGGTGGATTGTTCTTCGTGGCCTACGTCCTGTTCGAGGTCCCGAGCAACCTCGCCATGGAACGCGTCGGCGCGCGGATCTGGATCGCGCGGATCATGATCACCTGGGGGCTGGTCGGAATCGGCTCGGCCTTCGTCACCGGACCGGTGAGCTTCGCGGCCGCCCGCTTCCTGCTGGGCGCGGCCGAGGCCGGGTTCTTCCCCGGCGTGATCCTGTACCTGACCTACTGGTTCCCCAAGGCCTACCGGGCGCGGATCGTGGCGATGTTCATGGTCGCGATCCCGCTCTCCAGCTTCTTCGGCTCGCCGCTCTCTGCGGCGTTGCTCACCCTCGACGGGGCCGCGGGCCTGCGGGGCTGGCAATGGCTGCTGATCGCCGAGGCCGTCCCGGCCGTTCTCCTGGGTCTCGCCGCCCTCGCGCTGCTGCCGGGCCGGCCGGCCGAGGCGGCCTTCCTGAGCGCGCCCGAGCGCAGCTGGCTGGTGGATCGGCTGGACGCCGAGCGGCGAGACGCGGAAGCCGGCGCGACCAGCCGCGCCCACGGCCTGGGGGCGGTGTGGGCGGTGCTCGCCAGTCGTCAGGTCTGGATCCTGGCGGTGATCTATGCGGGCAGCTCGGCCACCAGCAACACGCTGTCCCTGTGGATGCCGCAGATCCTCAAGGGGTTCGGGCTCAGCAATCTCGAGACCGGGCTGCTGAACATGATCCCGTTCGGCATCGCATCGGTGTTCATGATCGTCTGGGGGCTGCGGGCGGACCGCAGCGGCGAGCGCATCTGGAGCACGGCCCTGCCGCTGGCGCTGACCTCGGCGAGCTTCGCTCTGACGCTGCTGACGGGTTCGCTCTGGGTCACGCTGATCCTGCTCTCGCTGGTCCTCCTCGGCAACTACGCCATCAAGGGGCCGTTCTTCGCGCTGGCGACCGAGACGCTGCCGCCGGCCCAGACGGCAGCCGGCATCGCCGCGATCAACACGCTGGCGCATCTCGGCACCGGCGCGATCACCTCGCTGATCGGGCTGCTGCGCGAGCAGACCGGAAGCTTCCCGGTCGCGCTGCTCCCCCTCTGCGCCCTCACCGGCATCGGCTGCGCCCTGGTCTTCTGGATCGGTCGGGATCAGCCGCGACCGCAGGCCGTCGGACCCACGCCGCTGACGCGGGGCTGAGGGGCCGGAGGAACGGCCGGTCGCATCCCCGCGCGACCGGCCGGCTCGGCGATCCCGCCCCGCCGTGCCATGGTGGCGCGGGAGGATTCGACATGCACGACGGCGACGACGATCACACGCACACGCACGACCCGGCTCCCGGGCCGGGCGCCTCGGAGCGCTGGAAACATGACGGCGTACGGGTGATCCCGGGCGACCGGCTCGACGCCAACACCGCGCAGACGCCCGGCATGTTCCGGCAGGCGGCGATCAACGCCGCCCGGGTCGGCGCCCAGAAGATCTGGGCCGGCACGGTGGCGATCCAGCCCGACGCGAAGACCGGCGTGCACCACCACGGTGATCTGGAGAGCGTGATCTACGTGGTCTCGGGCCGCGCCCGGATGCGCTGGGGCGAGCGGCTGGAATACGTCGCGGAGGCCGGCCCGGGCGACTTCATCTTCGTGCCGCCCTACGTGCCGCACCAGGAGATCAATGCCTCGACCGACGAGCCCCTGCACTGCGTGCTGGTGCGCTCCGACAACGAGGCCGTGGTGGTCAACCTGCCCGACGTCGCGGCCGCCGAGGCGCCCGAGACGGTCTACTGGGTCGATCCGATCCACAAGCATCCGTAAGCGTCCGGCCGCGGCGGCGAGGGCCTCCGCCGGTGCCGCGTCACCTCAGCCCGGCCCTGCCCCGGGATGCGGTCCCATACGCCGACGGTCGTGTTCGATGGCGAAGACATGGGCGTAGAGGTTGGCGACCCAGCCGCGCCCCTCCACCGTGAGATCCAGGAACCGGATCGCGTACCCGATCACCGGCTCGATCTTCCCCCAGAAGAAGGCCGGGTATCGCTCCGCAAGGTCGGCCGGGCTGTCGTAGCCGAGTTAGGCGTTGAGGCCGATCTCGGCGAATTCGTGGAACAAAGCATTCAATTTGCGCGGGTAGAGCGGGTCACCGAGCTGCCCGATCAGGTCGGCCGCCCGCAGCAGGCCGGCCTCGGTGCCGGTCTCGCGATGGGAATCGTCCTCCGGCACCGGGAAGCGGGTCAGCTCGATCGCCCGGATCACCCGGGCCGCGTCGACGAGATCGTGCCCGCCGAAGCGCTCCTGCACCGCCAGCTTCGAGCGCTCGACGTGGTAGGGCGCCAGCGCCGCGTCCGACGCCCCGCGGGGCAGGCTGACGGTCGTGCCCTGCGCGTCGATGACGAAGGCCCGCGCCCGATCCCCCGCGCAGACGCCGCGCACGTACCCGATGTCATGGTAGAGGGCGGCCAGGATCATGTGCAGCCAGTCCTCCGGCGTGATGCCCTGCTGCAGGAACCGGCCGCGCAGGATGTCCTGGGCGACGAGCGCGACGAGCGCGGTGTGGTCGCCTTCGTGGTAGAGGGCGTCGCTCCCGACGATCCGCTCAATCGTCAGGCGCGCCGCGGCCTCGATCACCTCGGCGTAGCGCGGCTCCCGGCTGCCGAAGGTGCGCTGGTAGGTGAGGGCGAGATGCTCGCCGAGGGCGTCGGCGAGCATCTTGGTCGCGTCGAACATGGTTGGCCCTCGTCGTCAGTTGCGGCGGGCGGCGGCGCACCCGTCCGGATCGATGGCCGTCACGGGGATCGCTCCCCGCGGTGGACGAGTCGTTCTTCGAGATAGGACGCCGCGTCCGCATAGAGTTCGTAGCGCCGCAGCAGGATCGCGCGCTTGTCGGCCCTCGTCGCCGCGTCGAGCTTGCCGCGGGCCTTCTCGGCCCGGGCGCGCAGCTTCCTGGACAGCTTCTCGAAGGCCGAATCGATCCTGGCGCCGACCTTCTCGCCTTCGGCCCGCGTCGGATCCGGGTTGTCCCGCAGGCTCCGCGGCAGTGGCTTCGTCGCTTCTCCGGGCATGGTGCGTCTCCGGTCGCCGTCATGGGGGCGAAACGGTATGACGGAACGCACACCGGCGCGACACCGGATCGTCCGGCCGCCGGCCGGATGTTTCTCAGGCCTGTCACGCAAGGCTGCTCTAGCTCGGCCGCTCGAAGCGCGAGGGGAGCGGCGATGTGGCCCGACGACAGCTCTGCCCTGGACGACGCCCTCGAGGCGATCCGGCGTGACCTCGCCGACAGCTACGAGGAGGAGATGGAACTCGGTCTCGAGGAGGCGCGCCTCGATCGGCTGGCGACCGACGCGGCGGGCGCGCCACCGGACCATCTGGACCGCAAGGCCTATTTCCGCGAGTTGCTGCGCCTGCAGCACGAGCTGGTCCGCCTCCAGGATTGGGTTCAGGACCGGAAGCTGCGCGTCGTTGTCGTGTTCGAGGGCCGCGACTCGGCCGGCAAGGGCGGCGTGATCAAGCGGATCACCCAACGCCTCAACCCCCGCGTCTGCCGCGTGGCTGCGCTGCCCGCTCCGAGCGAGCGCGAGCGGACGCAATGGTACTTCCAGCGCTACGTCGCCCACCTGCCGGCCGGCGGCGAGATCATGCTGTTCGACCGCTCCTGGTACAATCGCGCCGGCGTCGAGCGGGTCATGGGCTTCTGCACCGAAGCGGACGTGGAGGAGTTCTTCCGCTCGGTTCCCGAGTTCGAGCGCATGCTGGTGCGCTCCGGCATCGTGCTGTTGAAATACTGGTTCTCGATCACCGATGTGGAGCAGGAATTCCGCTTCCAGATGCGGATCCGCGATCCGCTCAAGCAGTGGAAGCTGTCGCCGATGGATGTCGAGTCGCGCCGGCGCTGGGAGGATTACAAGCGGGCCAAGGAGGACATGCTGGCGCGCACCCACATCGCCGAGGCACCGTGGTGGGTGGTCGAGGCGGTGGACAAGCGGCGCGCCCGCCTGAACTGCATCAGCCACCTGCTGGCCCAGATCCCGTATGGCAGCATGGTGCACCCGTCGGTCCACCTGCCCGACCGCCTGCGGCACGCGGATTACGTGCGCGGGCCGGTTCCCTCCGAGATGTACGTGCCGGCCTCTTACTGACGGGAGTCGTGAACCTGTCGCCGAGATGCCGCTATAGCGCCGTTATGGCGAAGCGCCCGATGACCCTCGACCTGTTCACGACCCTCCACATCGTCGATGACGACGTCTCGGCCGTCGTCGACGCCTACCTGGCCGATCCGACGCCCGGATCGATCGCCTTCGGCGATGGCTTCCGCATCGATCCCGCGGCAGCGGTGGCCTCGCATCCCTTCGCCCGGACGCTGATCGATCAACCCTGGGCCGATGCCGGCCTGCGCCGGGCCGCGATCCGTGCGGCCATCCTGCTGGCGGAGCCGGAGCCGGCCTGAACGGAACCGGGACGTCTCGGCGCCCCGCAGAGCCTGCGCCGAACCGGCGAAGACCGGCCGGAGCCGTCGAACCCCGCAGGCCCATCTCGGCCCGGCTCGCGTTCGGCCGGCGATCCGTGGTCCGGCGCCCAAGGAAGGCGGCACGGCCCCCGGATCCTACGCCTAAAACGGTAGGCGCGGAGATCTCCGCCGGCACGACGAGGCCGGTCTATGCTCGGGCGGTCGCCGGACGGAGAGGCGGCGCGCCGTTGCGGTGAACGGTTGGTTTACCGAACCCACGCATTTGCGCCGATCACCGCGATCCTGATGCGACCGACCGACGTTCTACGGGCAGATCAACCGGAGACGTGCCGCCATGCTCATCATGAACCCGCTGACCGGACAGACGGTCGAGGTCGGCGTTCCCCGACCGAAGCCGAAGGCCTCCTGAACGGGCGCGTCGTGCGCGCCGACCGCATCCCGGGCGAGTCCGCGGCACCGGCGGCGCGCCCTGCCATGGCCGAATGCCCCATGCTTCCGTCCGACCTCGACAGACCCGCCGAACTGACCCTCTGGCCGGGCTCCGCGCCCGCTCGGGTCGCTGCGACACGGAGTTTCCCGACGCTGCGGGCGGCCCTGGCCGCCGCGGTTGCGGCGATCGACGCCGAGGATGCCAATCCCTGGATCATCACCGAGGGCGGCGACATCCTCGCCCCGGGATGGATCCGGTCGAACTCGGCGGGCACCCGCGTCCAGTAGCGGGGTGTCAGCAGGCCTTCTCGGCCGCGCCCAGGCTGCGCCACCGATATTCGCTGGGTGAGGATCCGTAGCGATCCCTGAAACGGCGGCTGAAGTGGCTCTGCGTGCTGAAACCGCAGCAATAGGCCAACTCGCCGACGGACAGATGGGCGAAGCCGGGATCCGCGAGGCGCTGCGCGGCCGTCTCCAGGCGCCGCCGCCAGATCCAGTCGGCGATGTTGCGGTCCTGTTCGCGGAACAGGTCCTGCAGGTGGCGCAGCGACACGCCGACCGCCGCCGCGAGACGGGCGGAATCGAGTGTCGCGTCGCCCAGGTTGGCCTCGATATGGGCCACCGCGCGCTGGAAGATGAGGATGCCCTGGATGTTCTTCGGAGTCTCCTGCGCGAGCCGTTCCGCGATGCTCGCCACGATGAGGTCGATGCCGATCGCGGCCATGCGATTGGACATGTCCGGCGTCAGGCGCTCGGACATGTGGACCAGTTCCCGGAAGAAGTTCGTGGCCATCGCCGTGCCAGCCTGATTCGCGCCGATCGTCAGGGCCGTGTAGCGCCGCGTCGACCCGAGGGCGCGTTCCAGGCATTCGCGCGGCAACTCGACGAACAGCGTCTGCGTGTCGACTTCGGCCGCCATCGCGCCCGGCCGCCGATCCAGGATGACGATGTCGCCGGGATGTTGGATCGCGGTGCGATCATCCTGGGCGCTGTGCACGCAGCCTTTCAGCGTGATCGCCACATTCAACGTCTCGTACTTACCGTGCCGACGGATCGTATCTGGGGTTGCAACGGTCTTCACCGCACCTTGCGTCACCCGGGTCATCAGCAGCGGGCCGACCTCGGCGGCCTCCATGATGCCGGAGAACGCGTGCGGGGCGTTTGCCGTCAGTTCCACAGGCACGATCCGCTCAAAGATCGTTTCGCGCCAGAGCCGGAAACTGTCTTTCGGCTTGTAATCCGCCGTCGAGAACAAAGTCCTCATCGCAACTTCTTGTATTGAGGCTTGTCTGTGCGCGTTTGGAGAAACGGTAGCACGCTCTCAGGCAAGCGCAACGGGACGCCGCGACCTATGAAGGGTTTCGTCCCGCCCAGGAGCTCCACACGTGTCCGCACCGACCCCCGTCAGCCCCCTTTCTGATGTCACGCTGACCACCGGGCTCGTCGTCGCCTACGTGTCGACCAATCGGGTTGCCGCCAGCGAGCTGCCAATGCTGATCGCGCGGTGTCACGAGGCGATCACGGCCCTCGCCTCCGGCCGAGGCGTCGCGCCGGAGGCTCAGACGGAACTGCAGGCGCAGCCTGACATGCCGAGCGCGGCGCAGATCCGCAAGTCGGTTCGGCCCGACGCGATCATGAGCTTCATCGATGGGCGGCACTACAAGACGCTCAAGCGGCACCTGACCGCCCACGGGCTGCATCCGCAGAGCTATCGCGCGCGCTACGGCCTGCCGGCCGACTACCCGATGGTCGCGCAGGACTATGCGGAGCGTCGTTCCGCGCTGGCGCGCTCGATCGGCCTCGGCGTGTCGAGCGGGCGGGCCGCCTGAGCGGATTCCGTCGGGCCCGACAGGCCGCGACTCCGACGGGGACCGTCCACACTGATCCGATGTTCGGGGGCGGGCGCTGTGCTCCAAACCGGATCGCTGCCAGGATTGCAGATCCTGCGCCGCAGGCGGCCGCGTGTCGGCCGGGCGGCAGCAGATCCCGGCTCGCCTGCTCGATGCGCGCCAGCCAGCCCTCGGCCGCCTCGGCCCGCTCGTGGGCGGCGCGCGCGCTCTTCCGCATCCCGAACGCGCGAATCCGCCAGCATCTGGATCGCGCGCAACCGGGTCTCCGCCTGGCTCTGAACGTCCTCTAAGCGCGTCCGCAGCGTCCGGATCTCCTGCCGCGCCGACTGCAGATCGGCAGACAGTTTCTCGCAGGCGTCGGATTGCCGGCTCAGACGCTGATCCCGCTCCTCGGCCGCGACGGTCGCCGCCGACAGCGTGTCCAGAACCCGGCTCCAGTCCGCCGCGGACGCCGCAGAAGACCCAGACGGTGCCTCCGGATGCGCCGCCGGGCTCGGCGCAGCCATCGGCCGGTTGCCGTCGGTGGGGCTCGGGACCGCCTGCTCGCGCGCGATGCGCGCGTCGAGGTCCGCCCAGAACGCCGCGTTCATCGCCGCCGCGATCCCGTCGGCCCGGCGCCGGTCACGACGCCGCCCGTGCGGCCCGGGTCCGGGCGTCCTGGGTCTGGCCGGCATGGCCGCCGGGCTGCATCACGAACTCGGCATCGATCGTCTCGGCGATGCGCTGGAGCATCTGTTCCGCGGCCGCGGCCCGCTCCTCGGCGGCCGCAGCCCGATCCTCGGCCGCCTGAATCAGCTTGATGGACTGCGCATGGACCTCGTGGGTTTCCCGCTCGGCGGCCTGCACCTGCGCCCGGGCCGTATCCATGTCGGCCCGAACCTGCCGCAGAAGATCCTGAACGTGCGCTTCCTGCTCCTGCGCGCGGTCCTCGACGTCGCGGAGGTGCCGCGCCGCGCCCTGGACCCGCTCCAGGAGATCGGGCCAGCGCTCGACCGGGGACGGGCTTCCGCTCCGGCCCTGCGCGGGCGCGCGCTCCTCCGAGGCCAGCAGGACGAGGTTGCCGGCACGGATCCGGGTCGTCGGCTCGCGCGCGACGGCCTCGATCTGGTCCGGCGCCTCGACCTTGGGATGGTTCGTCGGTTCCATGTCGCGTCCTGCCGAGCGGGTGCTGCGCGAGCCTTCGGTGAGGCATCAGGGGATCAGGCCACACCGACGCAAAATGGTTAACGACTCCTTAACATTCGCGCTAGGGTTGCGTCCGTTCCCGCGATGCACCTGCTTGAACGCGTGCGTTCACGGGTAGCGCACGGGCTGCGGGTCGTCCGGCAGGGGAATGAATTCGGCGTCGTTCGGCACGGTGTCGAACCGACCCTGGCGCCAATCCTCTTTGGCCTGCGCGATCCGTTCGGGCCGCGACGAGACGAAATTCCACCAGAGGTGGCGTGGGCCGTCCATCGGCTCGCCACCCAGCACCATGAAGCGCGCCGCATCCAGGGCGCGCACGCTGATGCGGTCGCCCGGTCGGAACACCAGCAGCTGGCCCGGGCCGAATCCGTCGCCGGCGATCTCGATCCCGCCCGCGACCGTGTAGATGGCGCGCTCGTCGTAGGTCGGGTCGAGGGGCAGCACGGCGCCGGCCTCGAGCGCCACGTCGGCGTAGACCATCGGGCTCGATGTCCGCACCGGCGAGCGCGCCCCGAAGGCCTCGCCGGCGATCAGCCGGACGGTCTTGCCCTCGCCGGTCAGGACCGGCAGCGCGGCGGCGTCGTAATGCTCGAAGGCCGGCGCGTTCTCCTCGTCGCGATCCGTCAAGGCGACCCAGCTCTGGATGCCGAACAGCCTGGACCCGGTCTGCCGCAGGGTCGGGGCGGTGCGCTCCGAATGGGTGATGCCGCGACCCGCCGTCATCCAGTTCAGCTCGCCCGGCCGGATCGGCAGTTCGGTGCCGAGGCTGTCGCGGTGCATGATCTCGCCGTCGAACAAGTAGGTGACGGTGGACAGGCCGATATGCGGATGGGGCCGCACGTCCATGCCCTGTCCGAGCAGGAACTCGGAAGGCCCCATCTGGTCGAAGAAGATGAACGGCCCGACCATCCGGCACTCGGTGGAGGGGAGTGCCCGCCGGACCGCGAAGGAGCCGAGATCGCGCGAGCGGGGCACGATCAGGGTCCGGATCGCGTCGCAGCTGAAATGGTCGCCCGGGATCGGGTCCTCGGCACTGTGCCAGCTCATGGCGTTGCTCCTTCGCGGGGAATGGCGGATACCGCGATCGGCCGTCGCGGATGGTGGCCCCTGCTGGGCCGCCCCGGAACCGTTCGGGGTCGGCTTGGCGTCTTGGTCATCCTGGACCGCTCCCTTCCAGGTTGAAATAGAAACGATCGAAACGCATCGTTTCCAAATCTAACGGCCTGGACGCGGTCGCCAGTCGATCCGCGGAGCAGGGCGCGCCGCCATCGCCGGTTCGGATGCGACCGCCGCGCAGCCCCGTGCCGGATCAGGCCTGGATCGGCGGCTCAGCGCCAGAGGTTGGTCTTGGCGAGGTCGACGATCTCGGTCCCGCGCCCGTCGATCACCGCCTTGGCGAGCCACATCCCGAAACCCGTCACCTGTTCGAGGCCGACCTTCGGCGGCATCGACAGTTCCTGACGGGCCGAGACGACGTCGAGGAGGGCCGGGCCGTCATGGTCCAGCATCGCGCGCATCGCCTCCGGCAGCGCGGCCGGATCCTCGACGCGCCGGGCGAAGATGCCGGCCCCGCTCGCCATCGCGGCGAAGTCCGGGTTCACCAGCGCGACGCCGGTCTCGAGGAAGCCCGCGGCCTTCATCTCCATCTCGACGAAGCCCAGGGTGCCGTTGTTGAGCACCACGATCTTCACCGGCAGCCTGTGCTGGTTGAGGGTCAGAAGGTCGCCCATCAGCATGGCGAAGCCGCCATCGCCGGAGAACGAGATGACCTGCCGCCCGGGATAGGCCGCCTGCGCGCCGATCGCCTGCGGCAGGGCGTTGGCCATGGAGCCGTGGTTGAGCGAGCCGATCAGCCGGCGCTTGCCGTTCATGGCGAGGTAGCGCGCCGCCCAGATCGTCGGCGTGCCGACGTCGAAGGTGAACACCGCGTCCTCGGAGGCCGCCTCGCTCAGGGAGCGGGCGACGTATTGCGGATGGATCTTGCCGCCGGGCTTGCCCACCGCCAGGGCGTCGAGGCCCGCGCGGGCCTTGCGGTAATGGGCGAGGCTGTCGTCGAGATGCGCCCGGTCGGTCTTCGGCTGCAGCTTCGGCAGCAGCGCCGTGATCGTCTCGCCGACGTCGCCGATCAGGCCGAGGTCGATCCGGCAGTGGCGGCCGAGACTCTCGGCCCGGAGGTCGACCTGCGCCACCTTGGCCGTCTCGGGATAGAACTGGCGATAGGGGAAGCCGGTGCCGAGCAGGAGCAGGGTGTCGCAATCGAGCATCGCCCGGTACCCCGAGGAGAAGCCGATCAGGCCGGTCATGCCGACGTCGTAGGGATTGTCCCACTCGACGTGCTCCTTGCCGCCCAGAGCATGGACCACGGGCGCCTTCAGCGCCTCGGCGAGCTGCAGCAGCTCCCTGTGGGCGCCGGCGCAGCCGCGGCCGCAGAACAGCGTGACGCGCCCGGCCGCGTTGAGCATCCCGGCCAGCGCGTCGAGGTCGGCATCGCGCGGGCGCACCACGGGCGGGGGCGGCACCAGGGCGGCCGAGAGTTCGGGCGCCCCGCCCGGCATGGCCATGAGCCCGACATCGCCGGGGATCACCACCACGGCGACACCGCGCTCGGCGATGGCGACGCGGATCGCCGTCTCGATCACGCCCGGCAGCTGGGCCGGAGAGGACACCAGCTCGCAATAGTGGCTGCATTCCTGGAACAGGTTCTGCGGATGCGTCTCCTGGAAGTAGCCCCGTCCGATCTCCGCCGAGGGGATCTGGGCCGCGATGGCCAGAACGGGCACGCGGGAGCGGTGGGCGTCGAACAGGCCGTTGATCAGGTGCAGGTTGCCCGGCCCGCAGGAGCCTGCGCAGACGGCGAGGTCGCCGGTCAGGTGCGCCTCGGCGCCGGCCGCGAAGGCGGCGCTCTCCTCGTGGCGCGTGTGAATCCAGGCGATCGAGCCGTCCTGGCGGAGGGCCTCGGTCAGCCCGTTGAGGCTGTCACCGACGATGCCGTAGATGCGCTTCACGCCGGCCTGCGCCAGCGCCCGGACGAACAGTTCGGCGACCTTCATGCTCATGGGCTCTCGCTCGGCTGCTTGGTGATGCGTGACGGGCTCGTAGGGTCAGGAGCCAGCCGGCCCGAGGCCCACCCGGTCTTCGGGGGGGGCGGTCCGCCGGGAGTCCGATACCGCCCGCCGTCGAAGGGCCTCGGGCCGGGCACAACGGGTCCGCCGACGATCAAGGTCCGGCTCCCGCGCTGCCGGCAAGGTGGCCGGGCGCGGAGGACTGCGCGCGCGCGAAGGTCTCGACCTGCGTCGCTTCCGTCGAGCCGAGGGCGCAGGCCGGACGGTCCCATCGCAGCGGAAGGCCGTCGAACCGCACGGGTGAACGCAACCGCAGGGCAGCGCCCCAAGCCGTATGCTCGATGTCCGGCGCGTAGTCCCGATCCTGGTGTTCGCTGAAGGCGGTCCCGGGCGCGCCGCCGGCATGGTCCGTCAGCAGCAGCGCCGTCCGCGCGAGGGAGAGCCGGGCGGTGACGCTCCGCGCCTCCAGCAGCCGCGTCATCAGACCTCGTATGGCCGCCGCCGCCATCAGATAGCCGGTGGCGTGATCGAGGGCCTGGACGGGCAACGGCACCGGCCGGTCGGCCTGTTTCCAGCGCATGCCGGCCGCCGCGATGCCCGTCGTCATCTGGACGAGGCTGTCGAAGCCGCGACGGCCCGCCCACGGTCCGGTCCACCCATAGGCGCACAGCGCGACGTCGATCAGGTCTGGATTCAGCGCCCGGCGCCGGGCCTCACCGTAGCCGAGCCCCTCCAGGGCGCCCGGGCGGTATCCGTGCACGAGGATGTCCGCCTCCGAGAGCAGCGTCTCGAACTGCGTCCGGTCGGCCACCTGACGGAGGTCGAGTCGCGCGCAGACCTTGCCCAGGGTGACGTCAGGCTCCAGGGACGGTTCGGTCCAGCCCGGCGGATCGATCCGCAGGACCTCGGCGCCCAGCCCGGCCAGGAAGCGCGTGGCGACCGGTCCCGCCAGGACGCGGGTCAAGTCAAGAATCCGGATCCCCGCGAGGGGGCGGTTCGGGTCCGGGCGCCACGGCGACCGGCGCAGGCCGGGCGTTTCCGCGATCGACACGATGGGTTCGGCCCGGACGGCCCGGCCCTGGTCCAGGCTCTGCCACGCTTCCGGACTGCGCATGGCCGCGGCGCAGCCGCCCGCGCGCTCGATGGCGGATTCCAGGACCTCGGCCGCCTCGGACGAGACAGCGGCCGCGACGGCGTCCCGCTCACCCGCGCAGCCGAGGACCGCGAGGGCGGCAGCGCGGTGGCGCGGCGCGTTGGTGTGCAGCCGGATCCAGCCATCCGCCGTCCGGTAATCGCCGGCGATCGGATCCCAGGCTGCCGGCATCGACCATCCGCGCGGTCGCACCGACACGCCGAACCACGCCGAGGCCAGCCGTCGATCCACCGTTACGGTGGGCGGTGGCCCAACCGAGCCCAGAAGCTCGGATACGGCCAGGCCAGCGGCACCGATCGCCGCCGCCGCCAGTTCGCTGACCGGGAAGCACGACGGCAGGCTTTCCGCACCGGTGACCGCCAGCCGGTTTGCCGCGTGGGAAGGCAGCGCCAGGGTGTCCAGCACCTCCGCGAGGATCGCCGGCAGGGCATCGGCGGCGGCGTGTCCCTTCGGCATGGTCGCGGCCCTCGTATCGCCCGCGCATGCTGGCCGCCCGCGACGGATGAATCAATCGCGATCCCGCCGATCGCTATGACGGACGCGCTGGACCGCCTCCGCCACGGGGCAGGGCTCGCAGATCACCCATCCGGCCCCGCGTTCGGGTCGCGGGTGGCTCCGCGGCCCTGCTTCCGGCCCGCCGGGATGCCCCCACAGCCGAAGGGCCGGCCTTTCGGCCGGCCCTCGTGTCCGTCGCGGTGCCGTCCGCGCGGGGCAGCGCCGGCCGGCCTCAGGCGAACATGTCGGGCTGGGTCTCGGCGATGTGGCTGTACAGCGTCTGGAAGTGCAGCCAGCCGATGTAGTCGCTGCCGACGTGCTCGCGGCTGTAGCGGGCGGTCTTCTCCGAGAGGAGCTGCGGCTTGATGCCGGAGGCCTCGACCAGGAGCTGCTGCTGGCAGGCCCGCTCCAGGGCGATGAACCAGAAGGCCGCGTCGTCGATGCTGTGCTGCGAGCAGGTCAGCAGGCCGTGGTTCTGGTGCAGCACGCCGCGGTTGCGGCCGATCTGCTGGGCGACCGAGAGCCCGCTCTCCTTCTCCACCGCCACGGCGCCCGCCGAGGCGCCGATCACCGCGTGGCTGTTGTAGAAGGCCGCAGCATCCTGGCTGATCATCTCCAGCGGCCGGCCGGTGGCGCACCACGCGGTGCCGTAGGTGGTGTGCGCGTGGCACATCGCCATGACCTCCGGGTACTCCTCGTGCACGGCGGCGTGGAGGACGAAGCCCGCGCGGTTGATGGCGTGGCGCCCCTCGACCACCCGGCCTTTGTGGTCGGCCAGGATCAGGTTCGACATCCGCACCTGCGAGAAGTGCACGCACATCGGGTTGGTCCAGTACAGCTCCGGACGCTCCGGGTCGCGGATCGTCAGGTGCCCGGCGAAGCCGTAGTCGAAGCCGTGCATCGCGAAGGCGCGGCAGGCGGCGACGAGGTGCTTCTTGCGGTAGTCCCGCTCCTCGGCGTGGTTGGCGAAGTCCGGGATCTCCGGGAAGATCAGGCCGGCCTGCTCGGGCTGGTAGATGGAGGTCCGCTTGCGACCGGCATCGTCGTTTGGCAGGTCGAGGGTGGCGGCCTCGTCGTGGGAATGATCGTCGAGCATGGCGTCTCCTCGTCCTCCGGCGTCGACGGGGCGACGGCCGATCGCGGAATGGCCCGCACTATCTTGCTCCCTTCGCGCATTGACAAACGACGATTTTTCACGCGTTCCATGAATCCAATTCACGGATTGACGCATGCGCCGGATCCCGAGCTTCCCAGCCCTGCGGGCCTTCGAGGCGGCCGCGCGCCTGGGTAGCTTCGCCCGCGCCAGCGAGGAGCTGCACCTCACCCCCTCGGCGGTCAGCCACCAGATCCGCGCGCTGGAGCGCTGGTTCGGGCGCGCCCTGTTCCGGCGGGCGAACCGGCAGGCGACGCTCACCGCCGACGGCCAGCGCCTGCTCGCGGGCCTCTCGAGCGCCTTCGACACGATCGAGGCGGTCTGCGCGGAGCTCAGCCCGCCGCCGCCCTCGTCGCTGGCCGTGCACTGCACGCCGAGCTTCGCGGCGAAGTGGCTGGGACCCCGGCTGCCCGCCTTCGTGGAGACCCATCCCGGCATCGCCATCCGGCTCTCCACCAGCGCCGATTCGGTGGATCTCGGCCGGCACGAGGAGATCGACATCCTGATCGCCTACGGCCGCCCGCCGCGCGGGTCCGGCCTGACCGTCGAGTCCCTGGGGCCGGAGGAGATCGCCGCCCTGTGCACGCCCGAGGTCGCCCGGGCCACCGAGGCAGCCGCGCCCGGCGAAATCGCGCCCTTCACCCGGCTCGACTCGTCGTTCAGCCCCGTCCGCTGGCCTGACTGGTTCGCCCATAACGGCCTGTTGGTCCCGGGCGGGGCGGCGGGCGCGGCCTTCGACCGGGGCTCGCTGGTGATCTCGGCGGCCGTTCAGGGGCTCGGCGTGGCGCTGGAGACCCTGCGGTTCGCCCGAGACGAACTCGCCGCCGGGCAGCTGGTGCGCCTCGGCGGCGGCCGGGTCGCGAGCCTGACCCGCGACCTCCACTTCATCTGCTACCGCGAGCGCGACGGTGCATTGGAGAAGATCCGCGCCTTCCGCCGCTGGCTGCTCGACGTGGAGGCGGAGAGCCGGGCGGGCGCGGCCTGAGGCGGACAGACCTGATCCCTCACACCAGCCCTCTCCCGCCGGGGAAAGGGCGCGCGTCCCATCGCACGAACCGGCGGGGCCAGTCCTGTCATTCGACCGGTCTCAACAGCATCGGGAATCGCTCTAGGTTCAGGCTCGAACAACGTGGCGAACGCGGCGGGATCCGAGCCCGACCGCGCGCCGCTCAGGGAGAGAACGCCCCATGTCCCTATCCGCCAAGCTGCAGCGGCGCGCCGACGAGGGCCGGCCAGTCCGGGTCGGACTGATCGGGGCCGGCAAGTTCGGCTCGATGTACCTGTCGCAGGCGCCGCGCACGCCCGGCATCCACCTCGTCGCCGTGGCCGACCTGTCGCCGGACCGGGCGCGCGAGTCGCTGCGGCGGGTCGGTTGGGACGATCCCCGGTTCGCCGCGCGCGGGCTGGAGGAGGCCGCGCGCGGCGGCACGACCCTCGTGACCGAGGATGCCGACGCGATGATCGCGAGCCCGTTCGTGGACATCGTCATCGACGCCACCGGCAGCCCGGCCGCCGGCATCCGCCACGCGCTCAAGGCCTTCGCGGCGGCCAAGCACATCGTGATGGTCAACGTCGAGGCCGACGTGCTGGCCGGGCCGCTGCTGGCGCGCAAGGCGGCCGAGGCCGGGGTGATCTACTCCATGGCCTCGGGCGACCAGCCGGCCCTGATCGCCGAGCTGGTCGATTGGGCTCGCACCATCGGGCTGGAGGTGATCTGCGCCGGCAAGGGCACCAAGTACCTCCCGGCCTACCACGCCTCCACGCCCGACACGGTCTGGGGCCATTACGGCTTCAGCGAGAGCCAGGTCGCGGGCGGCGACTTCAACCCGCAGATGTTCAACTCCTTTCTCGACGGTACCAAGTCGGCGCTGGAGATGGCTGCCGTGGCCAATGCCTGCGGGCTCACCCCGCCACGCGACGGCCTCGCCTTCCCGCCTTGCGGTGTCGACGACCTGCCGGGCATCCTGAAGCCCGTGGCGGATGGCGGCCTCCTGACCGAGCGCGGCACCGTCGAGGTGGTCTCATCCGTCGAGCGGGACGGGCGGCCGGTGTTTCGGGATCTGCGCTGGGGCGTCTACGCGGTGTTCGAGGCGCCGAGCCCCTACGTGCGCGACTGCTTCGCCCAGTACGGACTCAAGACCGATGCCAGCGGCCGGTTCGCCGCCACCTACAAGCCCTATCACCTGATCGGCCTGGAACTCGGGATCTCGGTCGCCTCCATCGCGGTCCGCGGCGAGGCGACGGGAGCGACGGGCGACTGGCGCGGCGACGTCGCCGCCACCGCCAAGCGGGCGCTGCGGGCCGGCGAGCGGCTCGACGGCGAGGGCGGGTTCACCGTCTACGGCAAGCTGATGCCGGCGGCCGACTCGCTGGCGCAGGACGCCCTGCCGATCGGCCTCGCCCACAACATGGTCCTCCGGAACGACGTGCCCGCGGGCCGGGCCGTGCGCTGGAGCGACGTGGTGTTCGACGCCGGTCAGGAGGCGATCCGCGTCCGGCGCGAGATGGAGGACCTGTTCCGCCGGGAAGCGGGGTTCGCCCGGACTGCCGGTTAGGCCGTGGGCGCGCCGCCGCCCGCGATCCGGCCGAGGCGGGCCGATGCGCCGGCCGGACGCGGACCGAATCAGGGAGGCGCCGTCCGCAGGTCGCCCGGCGCCAGTCCGAAGCGCTTGCGGAAGCCGCGGTTGAAGGTCGGCACGTCGGTGAACCCGCAGGCATAGGCGATCGAGGCAATCCGCACCTTGTCGTCGCCGGCGGCCTTGAGGCGCCGGCGGGCGAGGTCGAGACGGGCGTCGCGGATCGCCGCCGCGATGCCGCCGGCCTCCGAGAAGGCGCGGTACAGGCTGGTCCGGGACAGGCCCAGCGCCTTCTGGATGTCCTGCGGGTTCAGGCTGGGATCGTGCATCCGGCGCGCGATGTGGGCGCGGGCGAGCGAGACCACGGCCGCCTGCGAGACCTCCTCCGGCTTCGTGCGCCGGTCCGTGCCGTCGACGAGGCGGCCGAGGAGATGGAGCACGCCCTCGATCGCGGTCTGCCCCTCGCTCTCGGACATCCAGGCGATCGAGCCGGCCAGGCCGCGCAGGCGCGCCCGGACCTCCGCGCCTGCCGGGTGCGGGTTGAGGCTGCGGCCCGCGAACGCGTCGGCGTCGCCGATCCAGGCCTCGAACATCTCGCGCGGCACGGCGAGCCGGATCTCGTCGTAGGCGCTCTGGGTACCGGCCACGAAGGGGCGGTTCCGCGACAGGAAGCTGAGGTCGCCGGGGTTGAGCTGGGCGCCGCGGCCGTTCTGCTCCTGATAGCCGATGCCGTCGAGCCCGAGGCCGATCACCACCATTCCGCGGGCGTTCCGATCGACATGCCGCGAGCGGAACTCCACCTCGACCGGGCTGCTGACCGTGTGGGTCAGCGACCAGTTGGCCGAGGCCACGGACAGGCGCTTGGCCGAGAACCGCTCCCGGGGATGCTGCCGGCCGATGTCGCCGAACGCCGCCAGGGCCGTGCAGCGCCAGAACTCGAAGGCCCGCTTGGGCTCGATGTGGCTCGTCGTCTCGACGAGACTTGGGACAAGGGCCGGGCTCGACACGTGTGACACTCCCGTCGCGCCCGGCGATTCCCTCGCACCAACTGCGCAACTCTATCGTGTGAATCTTGCCGGATTTACAACCGACGCCGTCCGGTCCGGCTCCGCGAGCCCGTAGCCTGCGGCCTCCCTATGCGACGGCGCTGCCGGACAGTCCGCGCGGTCCGGTGAGCAGCAGGGCCGCGCTCGCCCCGAGGACGAACGTGATCACCGCGAACATCGCGTGCGGCCCGTAGGCCGAGAGGATCGGCAGGAGGATGATCGGCGCCAGGGCGGCGGCGGCCCGGCCGCCGGCCCAGGCGCAGGTCATGGCCGAAGCCCGCAGCGGCGTCGGGAGCAGTTCCGTCGCGTAGACGGCGAGGATGCTGCCATAGGTCGCCGCCGCGGTGTTGAAGGCGATGCCGATCAGGACCAGCGTCAGGAACGTGCCGCTCGCCGCGAAGGCCGTGCCCAGGCCCGCCATCGCCGCCGCCAGGGCCGTCAGGCAGGCGCGCCGCTCGAGCCGGTCGATCGCCAGCGCGGTCAGCAGTGTGCCGAGCGGCGGCCCCAGCATCGACAGCGCGGCGAAGGCGAGGGATTGATCGACCTTGAAGCCCTTCTCCACCATCACGACGGCGCTGAGCAGGGGGAAGGCGATCGTCGCCAGGGGGGCGAGCGTGTAGAGCCCGACGAACAGGGCCGTCCGGCGTAACGCGCGCGTCTCGGTGAACAGGGCGCGGAAGCCCGCAGCCTTGAGCGCGGCCGGCGCGGGGGCGAGGTTGCGCGCTTCAACGACGGGCGCCCGGCCGGCCGCGCGCTCGAACCGCCGGCAGGCGCCGTCGGCCTCGATGGAGCGCCCGACCGAGGCGAGCCACCGCGGCGAGTCGGGCAACCGCGTGAACAGAAGGCCGCCGAGCGCCGCCAGGACGCCGCCGAGGATCAGCGCCCAGCGCCACGGCTCGATTCCGAGCGGCGCACCCGGTGCGAGAGCCTGGACCAGGAGGATGATTGCCAGGCCGCCGAAGAGTCCGATGCCGGCACAGATCAGCAGCGTCGCGCCGCGGCGGCGTGCCGGCATCACCTCGGCGAGGTAGGTGGCGACCAGGGGCGGGAATCCGCCGATCGCGAAACCCGAGACCGTGCGGGCGACGGTCAGCGCCGTGAGCCCCTCGCTTGCGGCGGCGGCCAGCGATCCGGCGGCCATCAGGGCCAGGGAGGCCTGCAGCGCGCGCCTGCGGCCGAGGTGATCTCCCAGCATCCCGAAGACGGGGGCACCCATGGCCCCGCCGGCGAAGACGGAGGCAAGGAGCAGCGAGAGGCTGCCCCGCGCCATGTTGTGGGGGGGCGCAAGGAAGATCGCCGCCAGGGCATTGCTCAGGGCGACTTCGGCGATGTCGGTGAACAGGCCCAGCGTGCAGACCGCGAGCACCACCGCGTGGAGCCGCGTGATCGGCAGCGAATCGAGCCGTCGTGTGACGGACGCGATCGATCCGTTCGCGCACGCGCCGGTCTCGGAGGGCGTCGCGGCTTTGAGGCTGGCGTCGATCAAGAGCGTGGTCTTTCCCGGACCGGAGCGCGCGCAGCCGGTGAGCCATTGCCATAGCGGCGCACCGTGCAGCGGGAAACGCGACGGCGTTCACAAATGCACCATGCGCAAGCCGCAGGCGCGATCCGGACGTGATCGTCTGCCGCGCAGGATCGGCTCAGACCTTTGATCGCCCCGGCGCCGAGGAGCGCGCCGACCGTGTCGGCCGGAGCGTCGCACGGGGCACGGCCGGACGCGGTCTAGAAGCGCGGCGCCCTGTGGCGCGACCTGTCTCGCTGCATTCCGAGGTTCACCGGGCGGGACGGATGGCCGATCACGTCGCCGTTGCGAAAAGCTTCCTGGATGTTGCGTCGCGCGGAGCGCCCTTGCGTGCCGCCGGGCTGCGTCACGGCCGAGTCGCCGGACGGGGCCAGGACCGTCTGCCCGGAGGCCGGCGCCGCACCCAGGAGGAGCAGGATCGCGACCCAACCCGATTGGTCCCGCATGGCCGAATTCCTCCCCCTCGATCGTGGCTCCCGGATGCGGGCACCCGGTCCAGGAACCGCGTACCGACCGAGGGCGGCGGATCCCCGAAACCCAGTCGTCTGCGCGGGTCACCCGCCACGGTCATCTACGCCTGCGAACGCGATCGGTTCACGGGGCCGCGCGTCGAGAGTTCCGCCGACAGGGTCGTGCCACGGCTCAGCAGGGAGGGTGGGAGCCACGGTCGGGGCCTCCCGCTCGTCTCGTGATGCGGGAGGGCGGGTGGGGAGTGCGTCTGCGCCGGTCAGGCGGCTTTGCGTCCGAGCCGGATCGCCTTGGCGATTTCCGAGCGTCGCTCGGCGTAGTCGGGTGCGGTCATCGGGTAATCCTCGGGCAGCCCGTAGCGCGCACGGTACAGCTCGGGTGAGAGCCCATGCGCCGTCAGGTGGCGCTTCAGGGTCTTGTAGGATCGGCCGTCGATGAAGCTGACGAGGCCGTCCTGGCGGACCGATCCGTGGATCTGGGCTGGCGTGGGCTGCTCGTGGGTCGTCTCGGCGGCCGGCGGCCGATCCGCCAGCGCGAAGAGCGCCTCGTGTACGGTCGCGAGCAGCGGCGGCAGGCTGGCGTGCGGGACCGCGTTGTTCGACAGATAGGCCGCCACGACGCGCACCGCGATCTCGCGCATCGCGGGTTCAAGACCATCTTGATCCTTGCGCAAATCGACCGACGTCATTTTTGATCTCCACCAGATCCTTCACGACTATGAATACTCGGACATTAATGCGTGTCAATGCAGGATGACAGCATCGATAAGTATCTATTTTTTGAATACAAAATTCCTTTATGGCTGTTGCCGACGCTCGCGGGTCGCATGCTGGTCGGCTTCCTGTCTGAGGTATTGCGCTTCGTCCATTAGGCTATCTGCCGCCCTGCGCCGGACGGTCGCCCTCAGGGCATCGACGCTTCCGCTTCGCCAACCGTCGTGGTCCGAGACGATCCGACCGCATCGCGAAGACTTCGCATGGCCGTCTCGGCGTGACCGTGGACGCGCCATCAGGATGGGGCTGGATCCCGCCTGCGGCGACGCCGCGACGGCATGTCTATCAGGGCGAGGGGCGCGCCCCGTGATCGAGGGCGGCATGGGTCAGGCACCGCCGCCGCCGAGGAACCCGACTGTCGGCTCTGACCGAGACACTGCGCGATCGCATGCGTGGCGGAAATGTGGCAGAAGCTTGACTATTGCCACGAAATCGGTTTATGACTTGACCGTTGCGTTGCAGTGACACCCACCGAGTCCTCTGGAGGTTCGGATGTGCGCGCGGAAGACGTTCTACATTTTCGTCAATGCCTCCGACGGGCAGAGCTTCTGCGCCGTCCGGCAGGATCAGCCGATCCCGCCGATGATCGACGGTGTGCACTGGACGTATGTAAGCTGCATCGACACGTCGCGGGACAAGCCCTACGGGTTCGACGCGGACGCGGCACACGCGGCGATGCGGCGGCGCGGCGTCTACTTCTATCGGCGTGAGCTGATGTTCCGCCGCGCCAACTTCCTGCTGGAAGCCGCCTGAGGGTTAGCCGGCCGGGGCGGCGTTGGTTGGCGAGTCCCTGGCCGGTGGCCTCAGGGTCTCTGCAGGCGCTGCCGAGACCCGCGGATGCTGGGGCATGTGACGACGTGCGTCGCCACGACGAGCGCGCGGATCGGCACGCGGTTCAGCGGGAGGTCGGCGAGTCCGCAGGGCTGCCCCAAGGGCGACCGTCGCGGCCGGGTGCCCACCGCGATCGACCCGCGCACGCCGGATCCCCGGACCCTGCTTGAGTCCGAGCCTGTGCGGCGATGCCTGATCCCGCCGGCGCGGAGCCGTCGCCGGGACGACCGCGTTTCCCCGCTGCGGGTCGGGATTTGAGCCCGGATTGCACGGAGGATGGCCCTTGTCGTTCAGGAACGTTCTTGCCGCCTTCGTGCTGGCGGTGGCGGGCGCGGTCCCGGTGCCCGCCTGGGCTTGGGGCGTGCCCGGATGCACCAATCTTCCCGAGTACAATCGGGCGCTGGGCGCCCTGCAGGGGATGACGAGCGCCTGCGACATGAGTGTCGAGGAGGCACGCCGGATCGTCGCGGCCCATGACGGGGTCTCGGCCGGCGCCCCCGCTGTGGAACCGCAGGTATCACCGCCGGCGCGGGTCGGCCCCCGCCGCCGCGGCGCGCGTCATCATCGGCGGGCGAGACCCCTTCGCCACCGCTGAGCGCCCGCCGGTCGGGTGACGGGCACTCAGGGCTCGTCCGAAGCCGGCCGTCCCGCCGCCCAGGCTTTGTCGCGCTCCGCCTGGCGGGCACGCTGCTCGGCCATGTAGGCCTCCTGATCCGCGTTCTCCCGTTTTCGGCGGCGGTCGGCGGCCTTCGCCGCTCGCCTGCGCCATGTCTCCGTCTCGCTTTTCTGACGCAGCAACTCCTCGACGGTGATGGGCGTCACCGCGGCCTTGGGCTGCTCCCAGGCATAGGGCCGCCGTGGCGGCGGCGAACGCGTCGCCCGGGGTTCCGAGGCCTGTCCCGTCCGCGCGACCGCGTCGGCCGCCTCCGCGAGGGTGAGGCC
>NZ_JBFULS010000012.1:0-110876 GCF_054049775.1 Methylobacterium sp. P5_C11
GGACGGCCCTCTACGCGGCCATGCCGATAGAAGTGACGCCTGAGCGCCCGTTCTCCGCGAAGATGGCTAAGATCGCCGAAATAGTTCCTGTAAAAATTCGGATCGAATTCACTTTTTGCGTGCCCGAGACTTGCTAATTGTTCTGCTAGATCTGCCCAAGTGCGCTTAATTTTCCTGGGTAGTCGTGGCATAGGTGGTTCCTAGATATCAGAGAAGCTTCAAAATCGAATAACACCGCCTTCGGGGGCCGTCGGCGAAGAATTTGTTTGTTCAAATTCAAATTCTAATTTAATTCTTCTCCTGAGATGTTCATTATCTGTCCTTTCATGGGTTTCAATATTCTCTTGGTTCGCGTTCCGACTGAAGCCTCGGGCGGACAGAGCTTGGGTAGGGTTTTGCGGACTTGCGAGCGACTGGCCGACCATCCGGACTTCAGGCAATCCTCTGCGTTGCTGAGGAGCGCTTTCGGAAAGACGGGCTGAGGCGATCGTTAGGTGACCGTCTGATGAAGCACTATATCTCTGGCTGTCATTTTGTTTGCTCCGGATGGCGTGAGCGGTGGGGACGCCTGAGGTTGCACCGCTCCCACTTATGAGCCTCTGGATCCTGGGTTGCCCTGTTTACGTATATCGTGGGCGGGGTGCTACAGGGTGGGCACGTGCTCCGCAATACCCCCGATATGCAGCCCTTGGGTGCGCAAAATTCTCCTCGTCCTGCTCGCCGCTTCGGCGATGTCGGGCTGCACCTACCTGCCTGCGGCAGGTGCGATTCAGGCGGGCGCGGAGGTGGTCACCGCCGGCGGCGCCGTGTTGGCACGCTACGAGATCATCGAGGTTACGCCCGCCGTGGGCGAGGCCCTGCGCAGCCGGCCGCTCGACAGCCTGCTCGTCTCCTTCGACCACCGTCCCTCGTCCGAGCGGGTGATCGGCATCGGCGACGTGGTTTCGGTCTCGATCTGGGACGCCGGGTCTGGCGGCCTGTTCTCCGGACCGCTGGTCGCTGACCGCTTCTCGGCCGGGTCCGGGTCCGGCCTCACCCCCGACTTGACCCGCCCCGGCTGCTTTTGTGGTGCCAGAAGATTATTTGGTCGGGATGAACTCTGCTGTTTACTTACTTTTTCGATGAAAACAGACCCAAGTGGCATTAGAAGCGCTTGACCGCAGTACGCTCTTTAAATCCCCGCCTGCCAAGCGCCGGGTCCAGCCCGTAATAGTCGCGCATCAGGTCGCCGTATTCGGCGGCCAGGATCGGCCCTTGGCGCCGCCCGTTCGCCGTGATGTCGACGGCCAGCAGCCGGTCGTTGCAGGCGGCGGGGTCGCTGGCCAGCGCGTAGGGCAGCAGATGGCCCCTGTGGTCGGCGCGCAGCCGCTCGCCCGGGGCGCCGAGGTCGAAGGCCGCCACCGGCAGGCCGGTGCGCAAAGCCAGGGTCAGCGTGTACGAGTAGGTCTCCGGCCAGATCGCCGGGAGCAGAACCAGATCGGCCGAGACCCGGCCCACGAGGTCGAGGGTCTCGTCGTCCGCCCAGTGACAGCCGGTCTCGGCAATCTGGAGGGCCGCCCGCGCGACTCGGTCGAGGGTCGGGTCGTCGGCGGAGTTCCGCCCCGTCTCGGCGACGCCGGCCCGCTCCAGGCTGCCCGTCAGGGCGGGGTCGGAGTAGCCCACGATCGAGAATTTTAGCGGCAGGTTCCGCTTACGTGCGTCCGAGGCCAGAGCCTGCAGCAGCAATCCGCCCTCAGGGAGGCTGATGCCGCCGAGCACCGCGACGCGGCGGACGCGGCCGGGCCGCTGCAGCGCGGTCGCGCGCACCGCCCGCTCCGGCTCCGGATGCGGCCGCACCGTGACCGCGAGATCCGGGTACACCGTTCGGATCCGGTCCGCCGTGTCGCAGGACGGCGCGAACACCCGTGCCGCCCCGGAGAGGAACGCCCCGAACGCCGCCCGCCGCTCGCCCGGATCCGGCTCCTCGAACCCGTCCGCGTCCACCGCCAAGCACGACCGGCACTCGGTGACCGGCGCCAGGCCGCAGTAGCGCCCGTCGGGCTGGACCAGGTGGTTGCGGTGGCACACCGGCGAGTAGTCGTGCAGCGTCCACGCGTAGGGACGCCCCGAACCCGCCACCACCTCCATCAGCGCCCGCGCCGCGCCCCAGCGCAGCCCCGCCAGCGAGTGCACGTGGATCAGCGCCGGCGCCAGCTGGGCGACGAACCCGGCGAGTTCCTCGGCGTCGCGCGGCAGGTACAGGCTGTCGAGATTGGGCAGGTACAGGAACTCGGGGCTGCGGTAGGAGACGTGAACCTCGAGGTTGCGGGTCCGGTCGATCTGCAGCAGCACCACGCTCAGGCCCTCGGCCCGGGCCTGGGCGATCATGTCGTCGATGTGCCGCTGGATGCCCCCGCCCCAGGAATGGGTCACGTACAGGAGCGCCCGCCCCGAGAAGTGCCGGGCCAGCCGCGCCCGGTCGAGCCGCCCGCGCCCGCGCCGGCCGGGATCGGCCTGGACGAACTGGCCGACCCGGGCCGGGTAGTCCGGGTGCTTGGCGAGCAGSGCCGCCTGGCCCTGGACGTACTCGCCGCCYKCGTCGAGCCCGAACGAGATCTGGCCGGCATGGTGGACGAACACGTCCTCGGCCAGGAGGTTGACGAAGCCGGCCTTGATGGCGCGCAGGCACCAGTCGTTCTCCTCGCCGTAGCCCTTGCCGAAGGCCTCGGCGTCGAGGTCGCCGACGGCGTCGAGCGCGGCGGCGGTCATGTACATGCAGAAGCCGACGCCGGTGGGCACGGGCACGGCTTGGCCGCGGTTGATCTGGGCGGCCATGCGGTCGAGATCGGGCCGGGCGATCTCCAGCGGCATGGTGTTGTTGGCGTTGAAGCGCGGGTAGGAGCAGATCGTGGCGTTGTTGGACAGCGGCGTGACGCTGCCCACRGGCGGGCGGTCGSCGCCCTGCGCGACCTGGGCCGCGGGTTCGGCATGGGCCACCARCCGGTCGAGCCAGTCGCCGAAGACCTCGGCGTCGGAGTTCAGCAGGACGACGGCGCGGCCCTGGCGGAGGCTGAGGGCGCGGTTGACCGAGCGGACGAAGCCGAGGTTCGTTGCGTTCTCGACGAGGTGGAACAGGCCGCGTCGGGCGAGGGCGGCCAGCTCCGCGGCGAGCTCCGGGTCGGGAGAGCGGTCGTTGACGGCGAGCAGGGTGAAGGGGGTGGCCTGGGGCTGGGCCAGGCAGGCGTGGATGGCGCGCAGGGTCTCGCCGCGGCCCTTGTAGACCGGGACGATGACGACGACGCGGGCCTGCTCGATCGGCAGGGCCTGGGGAAGGCCGTCCCACGCGTGGGCCGCGGGGGCTTCCATCGGCGGATAGGTGCCGAGATCCTCGGGGGCGGCCATCAGCCCGGCGGCCCGGCCCGTGCGCACGTAGTGCAGGAACGGCGACTCCCCCGGACCCAGGAGATGGCCGTAGGTGTCCCTGTAGAAGGCGACGGAGAAGTCCTTGCTCGGATCGCGCCCCTCGTGCTGGCCGTAGGCGACGAAATGGGCGAGCGGGCCGCCGGGGGCTCGGGCGGCGTCGGGGTTGCGCTCGGCGTAGAAGGCCGCGTCGAAGAACGGCGCGACCGCCCGGGCCTCGTCGGCGAGGGCCGCCTCCCGCGAGTCGGGCGTGCCGTAGCGGGGATGGAAGGCGCCGGCCGAGAGGTCGGTGCCGTGCAGGAGCGCCGTGGCGAGGAAATGGGCGAGGGGCGCCAGCCCGGTCTCGCGCACGCCGCCATGGGCGTCGCAATAGGCCTGTCCGTCGAAGTCGGGTCTGGGATTGCGGCCTTTCCGCCAGCCGGTGTCGCAATAGTCGCGCACCGCGTCGTCCGCCTCGGACAGACCGTAGCGCGCCCGGTAGAAGGCATGGTCGAAATGCCCCGCCACCAGCCGGGCCTGCAGATCCAGCAGCCTCGCCCGCGTCGCGGTCTCGCGCCCGATCGCGCCCAGCCAGCCGGTGTCCTCGACGGGCGCCCGCGCCGGCCGCAGGCCGCAGACGCCGAGCAGCGCCGCCAGGGTCGAGCGCCCCGGTCCCGGATCGCGCAGCTCCCGCCAGCCCGCCTCGGCGAAGTGCAGGTACGGCTCCCGCCCGCCCACGTCCGGGTAGGTCGCCCGGTACCAGGCCGCGTCCACCGCCGGCAGGTTCAGCCGGTGCGGCCCGGCGAACGGTTCGGCGCCCGTCAGCCGCGCCTCGGCCACGACGCGGAAGAACGGATCGTCCGTGACCGCCCGGCTGCCGGCGCGGGCCTGCACGAAGCCCGCCGGGTCGAAGTCGGGCCGCGGGCTGACCCGCGCCCGCCAGCCCTCCGCCACGTAGTGGCGCAGCAGCGCGTCGTCYGAGGCGCCGGCCAGCGCCTCSGCYTGSGGSCCRGGCAGGYGCYGCCGGTAGTGGGCGGCGTCGAAGTAGGGGGCGAGCGTCKCSAYCCGCAGGGCGAGSGCSGCGTCCGGGTCCGGCCGGGCGCGTCCGCCGTGCAGGACGTAGTGCACCAGCGGGTTCCGGGTGGCGTAGGTGATCCCGYGGGTCAGGCAGTAGGCCAGGGTGTCGAAYTGCGGGGCCGGCTCGCGGCCCTCGCGCCAGCCGGAGGCCATGTAGTGGTCGGCCGGGTCGACGCCGGCGGCGGCGATGTCGGGATTGTTCGCGCGGTAGAAGGCGCCGTCCACGAGGCGGCGGGCGAGGCGCTCGGCCGCGGCCGTGTCGGRGGGCGGCAGCGCCCGGCCCTGCCCGGTCTCGCCGTGCCCTGCTTTGCCCCGCCGGCGGGCGAGGGCGTGCAGGAGCGGGTTGATGCCCGCGCGCGCGAGGTGGGGATGGGCGGCGAGATAGTCGGCCGAGGAGAAGTCGGGCCGCGGATCGCGGCCCTCGCGCCAGCCGTGGACGAGGTAGTCGCGCACCGGGTCGGCCGTGATCCCGTACCAGCTCGCGTAGAACGCCGCGTCGACATGCGGGGCCAGCGCGGCGACCTGAGCGTCCGCGGTGATCACATCGTTCGCCGCCGGAAGGCCGTTGCGCACCACCAGCCGGAACAGAGGATGGCTGCGCGCGCGAACAGCGTGCCCACGGGCGCGGCGGTACAGGCCGACGATCCGCTTCAACGCGCGGCTCGCGCTGCGTCGCGCGCCGCGCCTGCCTGTCGGCGATCCGCGGCCTCCAGCACGATGCGGGGCGCCTGACCCGAGGCGCCTCTCGCCCCGGCGGCGCTTGAGTCGAGACCTGAAGCTCGGATGAGCATGTGTTCGCGCGGGCTGATTGCAGACGTGATCGAAGGCGTCCCGGCGTCTCGAACGAGGCGCCGGATCGACGGTTTACCGCCCTAGCGGAACAGGCGCACTGGGTAAACAATGGGCTGCCGCGTTCGCTGCGCAGAACCGGTCCGGGGTGCGGAGTGGTTGCCCTTCCCCTGTTTCATCGCTGGTCGGATCAGATCAGGTCCGCACGCCACGTCACGTTCTCGCGCACGATCCGCGCGGGATTGCCGGCGGCCACGCAATGGGGCGGCACCGTCCCGGTGACGACGGCGTGCGCGCCGATGATCGCGTTGTCGCCGACCACCACGCCCTTGAGGAGCGTGGCCTGATTGGCGATCCAGACGTGGTTGCCGACCCGGACGGGCTTGGCTGGATTCAGTCGCGCGCCGGTATCCCGGGTGATGATCGAGTGGAAATCGCTCGTCGTCATCCAGACGCCCGACGCGATGGAGCAATCCGTTCCGATCTCGATCGCCCTCCCCTCGACGGGGTTGAGATGGACGAGCCCGGTGAAGCCGGTCCTGTCGCCGATGCGCAGCATCGAACCCGGGCCGATATAGATGTTGGCCATCGACAGCCGGACATCCTCTCCGACATCGAATCGGCAGTTGGACTCGATCACGATGTGCATGTCCTTGTCGGACACGCAGCCCCTGCCTATGCGGATGTAGTTGTTGTCGCCGTTGATGTAGATCTTGCCCGCTTGGCTGTGCTGATCGCGGGGGTCGACATCGACGACATTATTCTCCCCCTTGTCGAAAATATTCAAAGACATAATTCGCTCTGCGGGATCTATGAATACCCCTGGGGGCGACGCGGCCGACGTCCGGAAGCGGACGGACGCGCATCGAACCCGCGGAAGAATGCTCGCCGTCCGACATGACCATGACCGTATCGGCGTGCCGAGATCGGGATCCGTCGACATTCGGCGGATGCGCCCATGACCCCGAGCCGGCAACGGCGTTTCAAGATGTCTCTAAGCCATCGGGCGCCGTCCTCACAACTCGCGCGGGCGGATCGGGCGCTCCTGACCGGGCCGGTCGGCGCGGCTCCGCACGGCTGTTGACGCCGGAAGGGTCCTATGACGTATGCCGTCAGCCAACGAAATCATGCAATGAGGCCGTCCGGTGGCTGAGGACAACACCCTGACGAAGGCCCTGGTCGACGTGCGGGCGCGCAGGGCCGCGCTGCAGAGCGACTACGACCTGATCGCGGCCGAGCTGACCAAGCTCCGGGCGGCGGAGGCCGCGCTGACCGCGATCGTCGAGGGAATCCCGCTGGACGCCTCCGGTCTTCACGCGCCCGAGGGGCTGCGGGCCTCCGCGGCCGAACGCGCCGCGCCCGCCTCTGGCAGACGGCGCGGCGCGCGCGGCCCCCGGGCCAACTCGGCCAAGGGGCGGCTCAAAGCACTGCTCGGCTCGGCCGGCCCGCAGGGCCTCTCGCATGCTGAGATCGCCGAGCGTCTCTCGGACGTCGCACCGAACACCCTCAACACCTATCTCAGCATGCTGGTGACCGGCGGCGAGGCGATCCGGAACGGCGAATTCTTCACCGCCGCCGCCGCGCCCGACGAGGCCGCGGACGATGAGACCGAGGCCGATCCGGACACGGATGCCGAGATCCGGCACGACACCGCCGCGGAGTGAGGCCGGCTCCGGGCGACGGCGTCGGTGCCGTCCTCAAGGGCAGGGCGACGCCATCCAGGCGACACCACGAAAACCGAGGGCGCGCTGTCCCGGCTCACTGTGCCGCGCGCAAGGAGGCGGCGCGGCGCATGGCTCTGTCGAAGGCTGTCTGAAGGAGCCGGCGCGCCTCCCGATCAGGCGGCCGCCGACATCCGCCGGATGATCGGCAGCATGAGCGCGCTCGGCGCGGCGGCCGGCACGGGGAAGATCGTGGCCGTCTGGTCGGTCTTCACCCGGGGCAGACGCTCGATCACGGTCCGCAGGTTCGGAAGCGTGCGCCCCAGGGTCGCGGCCAGCGTCTCGCCGGCGATCTTGGCCATGACGTATTCCAGGGTGTCGCGGGGCGCCTCGTCGATGGCGCTGGTCGACGGGTAGAAGGCCGCCACCGCATCGCTCCGCCCGAGGCAGAACTGGCTCAGCTCGTAGAAGGCGGTGTTGTAGACGCGCATCATCTCGTCCAGGCAGGCCGGCTCGAAGGGCGCGCGCTTCTGGCGAAAGATGCGGGGCGTCGCGAAATGGTAGAGCTGCGACGGGCGCATCGCCAGCGCCGCGAGCTGCGCGGCGGCCGGCTCGGCGGCGTCGTAGCGCAGAACTTGGCAGCGCCCGCCGGCGTCGCGGATCTCCCGGGCGATCGTCTCCGCCTCGTCGGCGCCGGACGCGTACGTGATGCAGGCCGCCCCGCCTCCGGCGGCGATCAGCTTGGCGGTTGCGGCGCCGAGGCCCCGCGATCCGCCGACGATCAGCGCGGACACTGCGGCGAAGGCGCCGGGTTCCACCAACGCCGCGAGGTCCTGCAGACTCTCCTGCTCCACTGGCCGCGGGCGGACGAAGCCCTCGACCCGGGCGACGAGGCCGGGACCGACGGCGTCCAGCGTCACCGATTGCAGCATCGGTTGGAACCGCTTCACCGCGTAGCCGAGGCTCGAACCGGTGCCCCCGTCGGTGACGGTCACGTCGATCTTCGAGAGGATCGAGTGGAGGCCGGGCACGAACATGCCGACGAGGGTCGAGAGGCCGCCCAGGGCGGCGACCCGGCCGGGGCCGAGGGCGCGGGCGAGGCGCGGCGCCAGCGCGGCGATCGCCGCCGGGTCCGGCAGCGTGAAGGCGCCGGCCAGCCCCGTCGGGGCCGCCGGATCGCGGGCGACCGGCTCCGCGGGGATCGCAACCGGCGCCGTCTCGACAGCCTGAGCCGGGGCCCGCTCCGCCGCGAAGGTCGCCTGGATCGTCAGGGTGCGGACGCCGTCCACCGCCAGGGACAGGCGCAGGTGCCGCGCGTCCGCCGCGTGGATCGTCAGCACGGTGCAGTCCCCGACCAGCACGAAGCGCTCGAACCGCATCTGCAGCGTCGAGAGCCGGTCGAGGGGATGGGCGTCCGCACAGGCATCGAGAGCCCAGAGGGCGGCATGAACGCCGTGGACGGCCCGCTCGCCGGCGAGCGTCCGCCGGGCCATCCGCGCGTCCATGTGCATCGGGTTCACGTCGCCGGTCGCCCGCGCGAAGGCGGCCTGGTGCGCCTCGGTCCAGGTCCGCGTCGTCGCGGCGGCGTCGTCCGAACCGGATCCGTTCATCGCGCAGCTCCTCCTCGGCCGGCCCCCGCCCCGGCCGGGCTGGCCGGCCGCCGGATGCCCGGCCCCTTGCTTTATGACACGCGATCTCGCAAGAGGGCGGCGCTCGCACGCACGGAAAGGGGCCGGTCGATCGCCGGAGGGCAGGCATCCGCAGGGTGTCGCAGGGACCGGTATCGAGGATGACCACGGCTCGCGCCCTGTCGATCGGTTTCGTCGGAAACGTCGTCACCAACCCGTTCGGGAAGGTGGCGGGCCGCCTCGCGGATCTCGCCACGGTCTCCTGCGAGCATCTCCCCATCGGACAGATCGAGCAGGTGCTGGCGGGTCCCGCCGCCGCCGACGTCCTGATCGTGCATCTCGACCACCGCTGGTTCTTCGACGTCGCCCCGGACGAGGCGGCCGTCGACCGCGCGCGCGGCCTCGCGGACTTGGTCTCGGCGCGGCTCGCCCGGGCGCCGGGGACGATCATCCTCAACACCGTGCCGTTCGTGCCGGTCTCGTCCGTCGAGAGCGACCTCCACGACCAGCTGGCGGCGCTGGCGCGGGTGAACGCGGTGCTGTTCGACCTCGCCCGGGCGCAGGAGCGGGTCAGCGTCGTCGACGCCGCCGGCGGCCTGGCGCTGCTCGGTTTCGCCAACGCCTTCCGCGAGCGCAACCGGTACATGTACCAGATGCCCTACGCCCCGGCCGCCGTGGACGCGCTCAACGAGCGCTACGCCGACGCCGTCGCGGCGCGGCTGCGGGCGCGGCGCAAGGTGGTGGTGGTCGACGCCGACAACACCCTCTGGGGCGGCGTCGTCGGCGAGGACGGGGTGGAGAACCTGGAGGTCGACAGCGACTATCCGGGGATCGTCCACACCCAGCTCCAGCGCCAGCTCCTGCGCCTGAAGGACCTTGGGATCTTGCTCTGCGCGGTGACGAAGAACAACGAGGAGGATTTCCGCGCGGTCTTCGCCCAGCGCGCGATGCCGCTCCGCCTTGACGATTTCGTGGCCTACCGCAGCAACTGGACGGAGAAGAGCGAGAACATCCGCGACCTCGCGGCGACCCTGAATCTCGGCCTCGACAGCTTCATCTTCCTCGACGACAACCCCTTCGAGATCGAGGAGGTCCGCGCCCGGCTCCCCGGGGTCGAGTGCCACCTGTTCGACCGGACGCGCCCCGAGCAGGCGCTCACCCTGCTCGACGGGATCGCCTCCTTACGCGCCCGGAACGTCACCGCCGAGGACTTGGCCAAGACCGAGCAGTACCGCGGCGAGGCGCAGCGGCAGGAGCTTCAGCGCTCGGCCGCCTCGATGGACGACTACCTCGCCTCCCTCGAGATCCGGGTTCATATCGCCCGCAACAACCCGGGCTCCCTGCGGCGGGTCACGCAGCTGATCAACAAGACCAACCAGTTCAACCTGACGACCCGGCGCTACACCGAGGACGAGGTCGCCACCGCCATGCAGGAGGGCGGCGTCTACGCGGCCCGGGTGGTCGACCGGTTCGGCGACATGGGAATCGTCGGGGTCGCCATCGTCCGGGGCGGCGAACTCGAGACGTTCCTGATGAGCTGCCGGGCGCTGGGACGCCGCATCGAGGCCCAAATTCTGCGCCACGTCTGCCGGCAGGAGGGTGATCGGAACCTCAAGGCCCAGTATCGCCCGAGCGCGAAGAACCGGATGGTCGAGACCTTCCTCGACGACAACGGCTTCGAAACCCTCAGCGCTAGCCCCGAGGGCAAGACGTACCGACTGACACGAGGACCGGATGACACCCCCTACATCCACATCGTCGCGGAGTGAGCGCGGCGCCGTCGAGGCGGCGGCCCGGGCCACCTTCGCGCGCCTCGTCGAGACCTGGGGGCGCCCGGAGCTGGAGAATCCCGGACCCGAGGACGACGTTTACGAGCGGCTCGACTCCTTCGCGGTGGTTGAGCTCCTCCTCGAGACGGAATCCGAGATCGAGCGGACGGTCGGCCGCTACGTGCCCCTCGCCAACGAGAGCATCCTCGACAGCACGAAGTCGCCCCTCCGCCGCTTCCAGGGCTGGATCGACTACGTCGCCGAGACGGTCGAGCATGGCTGACCTGCGGTTCTCGCGCGCGACCCTCGCTGGGCTCGTCACCACGGTCGGCGCGCGCGTCCAGGCCTTCGACGACGAGGCGGCCGCCCTGGGGCTCGCCCCCGAGGAGGCGGAGCGCCTCAAGCGGGCCATGGGCTTCTCGACCCGGCACGTCGTCGCCGATCCCGGCACCACGACGGCGGATCTCTGCCTCCACTCGGCGCGCCATCTCCTGGGCGGACTCGGCCTGCAGCCCGACGCCGTCGACGGGCTGGTCCTGGTCACCCAGACGCCGGATTACAGCTCGCCGTCGACGTCGATCGGGATGCAGCACCGCCTGGGCATGCGGACCGACACGCTCTGCTTCGACATCCGCCTCGGCTGCAGCGGCTTCGTGTACGGGTTGTCGGTCGCCTACAGCCTCGTCGAATCCGGCCTGAACCGCGTCCTCCTCTGCGTCGGCGACGTCGCGAGCCGCATGGTCGCGACAGGGGACCGGTCGATCACCCCGATCATGGGCGATGCCGGCGCCGCGGTGCTGATCGAGCGGCGGGAGTGCGAGAGCTTCTTCCAGCTCCACAGCGACGGCTCCGGGGAGAAGGCGCTGTTCATCCCCCATAGCGGCTTGCGGGCCGACGCGGACGACGCGGACAAGCCCGCGACCATGCACATGGACGGGGCGCAGGTCTTCAACTTCACCCTCAAGCGCGTCCCGCCGCTGATCGAGGGCATCCTGGCCTTCTCGGACACGCGCGCCGAGGACGTCGACTTCCTGGTCCTGCACCAGCCGAACAAGTACATCCTCAAGAACCTCCAGCGCCGGCTGGGGGTCGACGACAGCAAGCTTCCGACCGGCACCCAGTCGGTCTACGGCAACCAGAACTCGGCCTCGATCCCCGGCACGATCTCGGGTTTCCTCGCGGAGGCCTATGCGGGCCGGCAGGTGCGGTCGCTGCTCGCCGGCTTCGGGGTCGGCCTGAGCTGGGGGGCCTGCACGATCACCACCGACCGGATCTTCGCGCCCCCGGTCCTGACCTACGAGGAGACCACCCGATGACCGAGGGCGCATTCCTGGATGAGCTCGGCACGATCCTCGATCAGCCGGGACCGCTCGCCCGCGGGCAGAGCCTCGGGGCGATCGAGACCTTCGACTCGTTGGGCATCCTCAACATCATGGCGCTCTACGATACGCTGGGCCTCGAGGTGGATCCGCAGCGGATCGCCGGGGCGGCGACCACCGACGATCTGATCGCGCTGGCCGGCGCGAAGCTGCAGGCTTAGGCGATGGCGGGGCCAGGGGGGCACGTCCTCGTCGTCGGGGCCAGCAGCGGCATCGGCCGCGCCGTCGCCGAGCGCCTCCACGCAGGCGGAGCGCGAATCACCGCCCTCGCCCGGCGGGCGGACCGGCTCGCGGAGCTGGAGGCGCTCGGCTGCGCCGCGGTCGCCGCCGACGTGACCGACCTCCCGGCGATCGGCGGCGTGCTGCAGGCGGCGGTGGCCGAGCGGGGGCTTCTGACCGGGCTCGTGTACTGCGCGGGCGTTCAGATCATCAAGCCGATGCGAAGCCTCGGCGTGGAGGAGGTCGAGCGCCTCTACCGCACTAACCTCATTGCGCCGACCCTGTTCGCGGCCTCCTTCGGCAGCGCCCGCGTCTCGGCCCGGGACGCGGTGTTCTGCGCGGTCTCGTCCGTCGCCGCGCAACGGCCCGAGCCGGCGATCGTGCCCTACGCCGCCTCCAAGGCGGGACTCGACGCCCTGATCAAGGGACTCGCCCGGGAACTCGCCCCCCGGCGCGCCGTCGGCGTCGCCCCCGGCTGGCTCGACACCGAGATGACCCAGGCCCATGCCCGCCTGTACGGCGCGGAGTTCAAGGAAGCGCTGGACAAGCGGAGCCCCGTGGGCGCTGCGACCGTCGAGTCGGTGGTCGACGCCATCGTGTTCCTGATGTCGCCCCAGGCCCGGCACGTCACCGGTGAGACCCTGCGGGTCGACGGCGGGGCGATGCTGTGACCGGGCCGGCGCAGCGGCTCGCGCTGATCGGCGGCGGCGGCTTCTCCAAGGAGATCGCGGAGGTCGCACGTGCCCTCGGTCACACGGTCGAGGCGACCTATTCCACCTCTCCCGAAGTCCAGGTCGGCCAGTACCGCGGTTATCTCGACGCGTTGCTCGCCGACCGGGCGGAGTTCGATGGCGTCCTCCTGGCGGTCGGCGGCGTGAGCCGGCGCGCGATCCGGGCGCGGGCCGAGCTGATTGCGTGGCTCGACCGGCACGCCCTCCCCTGCCCTGCCCTTGTCTCGCCCCGCGCGATCGTGAGCCCGGACGTCGCGGTCGGCGTCGGCGCCTTCGTGGCGCACGGGGTGATCGTCAATGCCGATGCCCGGCTCGGGCGCTTTTGCGTGCTGAACTCGGCGGCCATCGTCGGCCACGACACGGTTATCGGCGACAACACCACGATCTCGCCCGGCGCCTTCATCGGCGGCCGCTGCGCGATCGGCGCCGACAGCCTCGTCGGGCCGCTCGCCAAGGTTCTCCAGGGGCTCATCCTCGGCCAGGGCGTGACGGTCGGTATGGGCTGCAACGTCCTGCGCGCGCTGCCCGATCACGCCACGATCTGGCCCCGACCGGACATCGCCGCGCCGGCTCCGAAACCGGCCGATCCGGCCTGATCGAGGTTCGATTGCTGGGCACGGTCGGCCACTCTAAGCTATTCGTTTCACGATGATCGGGCTGCTGTCCGTGCATCGGCAGGAGTCATCATGAGTGCGCAGCCGCGGCCATTTGAGCAGCCGATCTACGTCACCCGCCCGATGCTGCCGGAACTCGCCGTCTTCACTCGGCATCTCGAGGCGATCTGGAGCAGCGCCGTTCTCTCGAACGGCGGCCCGCAGCACGTCGAGCTCGAACGGCGCCTCCAGGCGCATCTGGGTGACGGCCACATCGCGCTGTTCAACAACGGCACCAACGCGCTGATGACCGCCGTCAAGGCTCTCGACCTCGCGGGCGAGGTGATCACCACGCCGTTCACCTTCGCGGCGACGCCGCACGTGCTCTCGTGGCACGGCATCGATCCCGTCTTCGTCGACATCGAGGAGGGGTCCATGACCCTCGATCCGGAACGGATCGAGGCGGCGATCACGCCGCGGACCACGGGCATCCTCGCCGTCCACGTCTACGGCAATCCCTGCGACGTCTGGACCATCGAGCGCATCGCCCGCAAGCACGGGCTGAAGGTGCTGTACGACGGCGCCCATGCCTTCGGGACCAAGGTCGAGGGGCGGGCGATCGCCGCTTATGGCGACGCCACCATGTTCAGCTTCCATGCCACGAAGCTGTTCCACACCGCCGAGGGCGGGGCGATCGTGATGAACGATCCGGACCTCAAGCGCCGCATGGAACTCCTGAAGAATTTCGGCATCGCCAACGAGGTGTCGGTCCCGGCGGTCGGCATCAACAGCAAGATGAACGAGTTGCAGGCGGCCCTCGGCCTCTGCCTCGTCGATGCCGTCGCCGGGGAGAAGCTGAAGCGCTTGGCAGTGGCGGAAGTCTACGATCAGCACCTCGCGGGCCTGCCCGGCGTGACGCGGCCCAAACTGGCCGATCCGGCGGTGGACAGCCTTCAGTATTACTGCCTGCGCATCGACCCGCGGGAGGCGGGCATCACCCGCGACGCCGTGTATGAGGGGCTGAAGCACTACAACGTGTTCGCGCGCCGCTATTTCTACCCGCTGTGCAGCGATTACCTGCCCTATCGGCCTCTGCCGAGCAGCGCCCGGGAAAACCTCCCGGTGGCCAACCGGGTCGGCGAGCAGGTGCTGTGCCTGCCCCTGTTCGGCGATCTCGGCGTGAGCGCCGCCGAGCAGATCTGTGCCGCGCTCCGCGCCGTGATGACGGGGCCGGACCGGCGCTGACCGGGCCGTCTCGAGGCGGGCTCGCCGGTCCCGCCGATCAGGCCTCGCGAAAGACCTTCAGCGCGTCTGACAGGTACGCCGGATCGACACTGAAGCTGCCGTGGGAGACGTGCAGCGGTGGGCGCCGCACGTCCATCCCCGCCTTGAACTGCGGGTGCGTCCCCGGCAGCGCATAGTACCGCGCGCCCGCGAAGTCAGACAGGCTCTTGAACAGGGACATCTGGACCGCGAAGGGCGAGACGATGCCCAGGATCTTCGTTTTGGGCGTGCAGAAGATCAGGTTCGAAAAGGCGGCGCCGACCGGACCGGCGATATGGGACGCGGTCGCGAAGGTAACGACCTGCTGTGCGAATCTCATCTTGGCCGTGTCGACGATCTCGAACCCGTTTGCCCTGAAGAACTCGGTGATCTCCTCCGCGTTCTCGATGTTCCGGCCCTGGAACCGCGCCAGAAAGATCTTCCTGTTCCGCGGCGTCCCGGCCGGGATGGCGATCTCCGCCAAGACCCGGTCGCGCAGCCAGGCCAGGCTGTCATGGTTGACGGCCGAGACCTGCCAGAACGGCGTCTTGGGGCAGTCCGGCACGTACGTCATGGTCGACGGCACGTGCAGCCTCGCGACATCGATCCGCGTCCCGCGCCTGTGGCGCACCAGCGCCCGGCCCGGAAAGACGATCTCCAACAATTCCAGCTGCTGCGGATACAGGTCGTCCGGGACGATCAGCGGCAGGTCGTCGAGCTCCGCGATCTGCTCGACGATGTAACCCTTGGTGACGTACTCGATCAGGAAGTGGAAATAGTTGACGCCGCAACGGCCGCCGAGGAGGACGGCTTCCGGAATCGTTGCCTCGGCGGTGGCGGGGCGCTTCGCGAAGATCGTCTCGGTGGACCGGATCAGATTGAGCGGATGGGCCGTCACGAATTCGTGCTGCCCGGCCACGAAGCTCATGCGCGGGTCCGCCGCGGGCTCGGAGACCAAGAACGCGTCGCCGACCGCGATCTGAAGGGATCCGAACAGCTGGGCCTGTTCGAGGGTGGCGCACCACAGGCTCGGGCGCTTCACCTGCCTGTTCCGGGCCGCCTGTCCGGACAGGATCACCTCCGGATCCGTAAACGCGAAATCCCCCTCGGGGGCGATGATGCGTCGCGTGCCGGCATACGGGGCATCTGCGTAGATCCGGGCGATCCTCATGGGCTGCCCGACCTCCGCGGCCTGCAGGCTCGCGTAGAGGCGGAACACGAAGAGGTACAGGAACGGGCGCACGCGCCGGCCGCGGCCCTGCAGGATGATGATCTGCTCCCGCAGGAGGTCGAGGAAGTCCGACCGGACGACGCCGAACAGGAGCGCGACCGTCACCAGCACCCCGGAACCGGCGAGCAGGAGCTTCTCGAACCGCTGGCTCGGCGACCGCATCGGGACGCGGAACCCGTACTCGGCGAAGTGGGACACCGGATCGACCCCGGCCAATGCGACGTCCCGATACCGGCTCAGGTAGAATTGCCGGTCGACGAGCGCCCGGGCCAGCCAGATCTTCAAGGGTGTGGGTGCTTGGCTCATCGGAGTGTGTCCTGCATCCCGTTCAGCGGCGTGCCGATCCGGCGTGACACCGGACCGGCCCGCTACAGGATCGCTCCATGGTGCCGGACCACATCGCCCTTGTCCGCCAGGAAGCGGGCGTAGCGCTCCCGCTCGAAGACGAAGTAGAAATTATCCGCGTCCTCCGACACGATCGTCGCGCCGGTGCCGACGTGAAACCCGATGACCTTCGTGTTGCCCTTCCGGACATCGAAGTGGCTCTGATCGAACCCCAGGCCCGAGAAGCCGATCTCGTAGATGGCAAGCGCCGAGTAGCTGGCGAGGCCGGGAACCGGCGGCGGGGGGATGATCCAGCTGCCCCAGGAGAAGGAGTCGCGTCCCTCCTCGCTCCGGATGTCGTAGAGCCGGATCAGGCCGCGCCGCTGACCCTCGTGCATGATGACGAAGTAGAAATCTTCGCCGCGCTGCTCCCGGGATTTGTACGCCTCTATCCACTGCGCCTGTTCCGCCACCGAGGGTGCGGGCCTGTTGAGATAGCGACCGATCGCCGCGTCCTGCCTGAGGTCGAAGATGAACGCGGCGTCCGGGACGTCGACGAGGCGGAAATGCGTACGCGCCCGCGGATCGAGGGCGCGAAGATGTCCGCAGGCACTGAGATCTCTGCGTGGGCTGTCCATGCTGCGCTCCGGCCCCTGCGGCCTCGCCGATGTTGGTCCTTGCGGGCACGCGCCCACCTGCCCGGGACGGTGGGGCGTCCCGGGCACGGTTTCCGCCTCGCGGGCGCGGATCAGCGGGCCGCCTCGCGACAGGCCGCGACGACGTGCTGGACCTCCTCGTCGCGCATGTGCGGGCCAAGCGGCAGGCTGAGAATCTCGCGGCCGAGCGTCCGGCCGAGATCGCTCGAGCCGAGCTTCGGCGCATCGCGGTAGGCCTCGGAATCCGCCGGCGCGATCGGATAATGGATCTGCGTGTCGATCCCGTCCTCCTTCAGCCGGGCCGCGAGGGCATCGCGCCGCTCCGTGCGGACGACGAACAGGTGCCAGACCGGCTCGGTGCGCGGGTCCACGTGCGGCAGGACGAGACCGCAGCCCTCGAGGGACTCGCGGTAGGTCCCGGCGATCGCCCGGCGGCGCGCGTTCCAGGCATCGAGATGGCGCAACTTCACACGCAGAATCGCGGCCTGGAGTTCGTCGAGGCGCGAGTTCAGGCCCCGCTGACGGTGGACGTACTTCTCGCTCGAGCCGTAATTCGCGAGTTCGCGCATCCTGTGCGCCATCGCGCTGTCGGACGTCGTGATCGCGCCGCCGTCGCCGAGGGCGCCGAGGTTCTTGCCCGGATAGAAGCTGAAGGCCGCCGCATCGCCGAGGCTGCCGGCCGGGCGACCGTCGAAGGTCGAGCCGTGGGCCTGCGCGGCGTCCTCGATGCAGAGGAGCCCGTGGCGGCGTGCGAGGTCCCGCAGGGCCGCCATCTCGGCCGGCTGGCCGTAGAGATGGACCGGGATGATCGCCTTCGTGCGCCCGTTGATCGCCCGCGCGGCGGCCGCCGGATCCATGTTGTACGTGGCCGGGTCGGGCTCGACGGCGACCGGCGTGGCGCCGACCTGGCTGACGGCGAGCCACGTGGCGATGAAGGTGTTCGACGGGACCAGCACCTCGTCGCCGGGACCGATGTCGTTGGCGCGCAGGATCAGGTGCAGGGCGTCCAGGCCGTTCGCGACGCCGATGGCGTGCTCGGCCCCGCAATAGCGGGCGAATTCGGCCTCGAAGGCCTCGACCTCCTCACCCAGGATGTAGCGCGAGCGGTCGAGGATCCGGTGCCACGTCGAGTCGAGATCGGCGCGGATCGTGTCGTGCGTCCGGCTCAGGTCGAGGAACGGAACCTTCATTGCAAACCCTTGGCGCGGAGGAACGCGTCATAATCCCGGTAATAATCGCTCTCCTCGTATCGCTCCGAGGCGAGAGCAAGGCAGACCGCGCCGCCCGAGAACTCGTCGATGTCGCGCCAGGTCATGCGTGGAACGTAGAGGCCCACGTTGGGGCGGCTCATCCGGAAGCTCTGACGCTTCTCTCCGTCATCGAGGTGGACCACGAAGCTGCCGGATACTGCAATCAGGACCTGATGCAGGGCCTTGTGGCTGTGTCCGGCCCGCATGGCGCCGTCGGAGACGTCGTAGATGAAGTAGACGCGACGGATCGGGAACGGGATGTCCGCCTCCGCCTCGATCGGCGTCAGGGCGCCGCGGGGGTCCCGGATCTGCCTAAACTCGATCAGATGCGGCGCGTCGGTCAGTTCCATGGGAAACTCCAGCTCAGATCCTGCGGGTGCCGAGGCACGCGGCGCGCTCGATACGGCGCCGGAAGGACCTGATTGTGGCTTGTCTGCGAAGACAGGCACGGGTCGCCTCGCCGGGCCGTCCTAAGCCGACCGGACCCGGTCCGCAACGGGCGCTCATGAATCCGCCCGATTGGCGAAGGGCAGCGCCCGGATCACCCGCCTGAAAAGCGAGGCGTCGGCGGAGGGCACCGCGGGCGGCGCTTCGGGGGCGGGGGCCGCTGCGGGCCCGGCAACGTTGCCCGCGCGAGGGGCAGGCGCGAGGTTCGCGAGGGCCTCCGCGACGGCCTGGGGCGACACGCGATAGTTCGCGTGGAAGGCGTGACCGTCCTCGTTCGTCGTCTGGCCGCGCAGGAACGTGATCTGCGCGCCGCCGGCCTCGATGAAACTCGTATAGCCCCGGAAGTTGAAGCTCAGATTGGCGTGAATCAGGCCGAGGATCCGGCAATCCGGACGGCAGAACAGTCCATTGGTGAGCGCCGAGCTCGACGAGCCGACGATGATGTCGGCGGCATGGAACGCGTCGACCTGTTCGAGGAACGTCATCGTTTCCGGCGTGATGACCTCGAAGCCGTGCGGGCGGAGCGCCTCGGCGATCTCGACCTCGTTGACGAGCTGGCGCTGCGCGAAGGCCTTGCGCGAGATGAACAGCCGCCGGCCGATGCGGCCGCTCAAGGCTCCCCGCTCGCGGGCGCTGTCGAGGATGCGCGTGCGCACATCCACCAGAATATCGGCGGGCCAGATCGTGTCGTAGACGCGCTGTCCCGGCCGCATCTCGAACGGAAAGAAGGCGGGCACCGGCGCGAGGCCGAGCCGGCCGAACGCCACCGGCCGGGGCGGGAGCTTGATGATCGGGCGGTCGCGGGTGTCGAGGAGCCGGACCACCTCCTCGTGCGTCGCCGGCATGTGGTCGTCGATGCAGAGCGGGATGCCGTCCGGGCACCGCGGGTCGTTGTACGCGAGCATGCGTGGGACGAACTCGCAGAACCAGTGGCCATAGTTGCGGCTCTGGAGCCCGAACATCGACAGGCCGGCCGCGATGGACAGGCTGTCCTCCGGAACCTCGACGAGGGCTCGCCGGTCCCCGAAGGCCGCCATCACGATCTGGTCCGGATTGACCCCGTCCTGGAGCAGCACGTCCCGCCGGCGGGGATGGGCCGCGAGGTCGTAGATCAAGTGGCCGTCCTTCACGACGAGGTTACTGCGCGGAAAGGCGTGGCAATCGTCGACGAACGTCAAATACTGGCTCGGCGCCTCCAGGTCCCCCGGTTCGGAGGTGAGGTGCTGCGGTGGCTCGGTGAACTTGAGCTGCGGTGCCTGGATCGGCCGGGGCGGCCGCAACTCGGCGTAGTCGATGCCGGGCCGGCCGGCCAGGGACGCTGCTGTGACCATGTCGTAGCAGGCCAGGGGGCCGGCGCCGATCAGCCGGCGGGTCGTCTCGTGCAGGGCGACGGCCGCGTCGAAGGCGCCGGCCTCAATCAGCGCGTCGAGCTGGAGCCGACGCAGGTTCTTGATCTTCTTGGCGAGCGGGTCCCCATCCCGCGACACGAGACCGGGCGCGCCGCCGTTGAGTTCCTGCGCGAGGCGGTAGCACTGGACGCTCTCCTCGGCCTCGCCGCGCAGCTCCAGCAGCCACGCCCTGTCGATCAGGTCCTCCATAATCCGCGGCCGCAGCCGGTTCGCGTCCGAGGCGCGCAGCCGCCCGATGACCGGATCCGCCTCGGCGAAGCGTCCGCGGGCGCAGAGGTCGCGCAGGCGCGCCTCCGCGGCAGCCCGTGTCCAGCGGCCGCCGTCGCGGCCCGCCAGGGTGGCTGCGAGGTCGTAGGCCTGCGCCGCCAGATCGGGCGCACCGCCGCCGTCCAACCGGAATGCCAGGGCGTCGAGATGGCGGATCATCATGCCGGGACTCGTTCCCGCCGCCTCCGGGTCGGCCGCGAGTGCGCCGAGCCGCGCGATCAGGTCGGCGCGGCCGCCACGATGATCTCTGATCAGGTCCAGGAATTGTGACATGTTCCGTGCGTTCGACCGGCCCAGTCCCGGCATCGACGCGATGCGAGCCTTGAATGGCCGCCGCCAAGGAGCGTGGCCGCGCATCGGGCGTCGTGGCAGGAGCCCACCCTTAGCGTCCCGCCGCGGAACTGGTAAATCCCCGTCCCGAACCGGTCGGCCAGGGCTTCGCGCGCCGGCCGCAGGCCGCGGCGTCGGGCTGACGCGGGCGGGAGAGAGGAAAGCCTTCGGATGCCGGAGTCGGGGAGCCTTGAGATCGACGGTGACCGGATCGCGTCGGTCCGGACGCTGGCGGCCGGCCGGCAGGCGGGACGCGACGGGGCGCTGTGCGCCATGGAGGCGGTCGCCTATCTCGCCGGCGAGCCGCTCTCGGACCGGCCGGCCTGCGCGTCGCCCGTGATCGCCGCCTTCGTCCGCACCTGGAGTGACGGCCTGCCCCAGGCGGCGCGCGACGGCCTGATCCTCCCGCTACTTCCCCGCCTCGTCGGGACGCGCGGCCCGGAACCCGTCGAGCGGCGCCGGGCCGGGATGGTGGTCGATTGGCTCGTCCGCGTTCACCTGCCGGCATGGTTCCACCTCGCCAAGCTGAATGTCGAGGCCGACGTGCTGGCCGGCCTGCCCGAGATCCGCGACCCGGGAGACCTCGCCGGGCTGTGCGACGATCTCCGTCGCGCCCGCAAGCGGGCGGCGATCGCCAATCTCACCCTGCGGCAGACCGGCCCCTACGTGCGGGCGGCGGTCTGGGACGCCGCCCAGCGGGCGGCCTGGGCGGCGATCCGGGACGACCTGGAGGCGGCCGGCGGCCCCATCCTGGCCGCCGGCTGGGACGCCGCCTACGCGGCGGCCTACGCGGCGGCCCGCGCCTCCGGAAAGGCGCCCCTGGAGCCGACCCGGCGCGCGCTGGAGGACACAGCCCGGATGCTGCTCGAGCGCCTGATCGCGGCGGGCGAACCCGGGTCCGAAGACGCCCTCCCCGCCGATCCGCGGCCATGAGCGGCGACGCCGCCGACGAACCTCCAGCAGGGCTCGCGGGCGCCCGCTGCCTCGTGCTGGGCGGCGGCGGGTTCCTCGGGCTGAACCTGTGCAACCGCCTCGCGGCGGCGGGCGCCGAGGTCACCTGCTTCAGCCGCAGCCACCCGCAGGCCGAGGTCCTGGACCGGCGCGTCGCCCGGGTGTCCGGCCAGTTCTCCGACCGCCTCGCCCTCGCCAACGCGGTGGAGCGCCAGGACGTCGTCTTCCACCTGATCGCCGGCTCGATCCCCGAGAGCTCCAACCGCGACCCGTCGGCGGAGCTCTCGGCGGCGCCGATCGCCACGCTGCACCTCTTGGAGATCTGCCGCTCGGCCCGGATCGGGAAGCTCGTGTTCGCGTCCTCCGGGGGCGCGATCTACGGGATTCCGGCCGCCATCCCGATCCGCGAGCGGGCGCCGACCGACCCCATCTCGGCCTACGGCATCAGCAAGCTAATGATCGAGAAGTCGCTCCACCTCTACCGGCACCTTCACGGGATCGACTACCAGATCCTGCGGATCGCCAACCCGTACGGCCGCTTCCAGCTCGGTACCAAGCACCAGGGCCTGATCGGCAGCTACATCCACCGCGTCCTCACCGACCAGCCTCTGGAGGTCTGGGGGACCGGCGCGGTGGTGCGCGACTTCCTGCACATCGACGATGTGAGCGATGCCTTCCTCGGGGCCGTCGCGTATCGGGGGCCGCACAAGGTGCTGAATGTCGGCAGCGGCCGGGGCCTGAGCGTCAACCAGATCATCGCCGAGTTGAAGGCGGCCTTCGGGCGAGACCACCTCCCCTGCGTGCATCGGTCGAGCCGCGCCGCCGACGTGCCGGCCAACGTGCTCGACACCGCGCTGATCCGGTCAGAACTCGGCTGGCAGCCCCGCGTGCCGCTGCAGGCCGGGCTCACCGGGACCATCGCGTGGATGCGCACCCATCTGGCCCAGTCGCGGGCGGCGGGCTCGCCCTTCGCCCCCGGCTGACCGACCTGAACCTCACGCCGCCCCGGAGCGGCCACGTTTGTCGGCGAAAGCGCGCGGCATCGATCCGCGAGGAGACCCCATGTCCTTCCTGCACGATCTGCCGATCGCCGACCTGATCGCGCATTACGGCTACCTAGCCATCTTCGTCATCATCACGCTGGAGAGCGCCGGTCTGCCCCTGCCCGGCGAGACGGTCCTGCTGACCTCGGCGGCCTACGCGGGCAGCACCGGCAACATCAACATCGCCGTCGTGGTGGCGATCGCCGCGACCGCCGCCATCCTGGGCGACAATGCCGGCTACTGGGTCGGCCGCCGCTGGGGCCTGCCCCTGCTCCTGCGGAAGGGGCACCTGATCGGGCTCGACCACGGCCGGCTCAAGCTCGGCCAATACCTGTTTCGCCGGCACGGCGGAAAGATCGTGTTCTTCGGCCGCTTCACCGCGATGCTCCGGGCCTATGCGGCGGTCCTGGCCGGCGTGAACAAGCTCGACGCACGGCGCTTCTTCGCCTTCAACGCCCTCGGCGGCGTGGCCTGGGCCTCGATCATGGGGTTCGGCGCCTACCTGTGCGGACGGTCGATCGAGAACGTGATGGGGCCGGTCGGCCTCGGGCTGCTGGCCTTCGTCCTGCTCGGCGCCGTCGCGCTATGGCTGTTCATGCGCCGGCACGAGGCGCGTCTGATGGTCGCCGCCGAGGCTGAGATCCCCGGTCCACTGACCGAGCAATTGGGCGAGGCGCGGCCACAGGCCGAGCCCGTCCCGGAAAATGGCGCCATAGACCCGAATAGTCCGCTCCAGGCTGACTTCCAGACTCAGGTCGAGGCGCTCCTGGCGAAGCGGGACCGCGCGGCGCCGCAGCCCGCCGCGCAAGCGACCCTCCAGACGCGCCGCGCGCCCTGGCCCCTGTGGTTCAAGATCGCCGTGCTCCTCGTCGCCGCCGTCGCCGGCATGACGGTGATCTCCTGGCACGACGGCGTCACCGGTGGCCTCTACGGACGGCTCATCGGGCATATCGGGATCCTCGGCATCGCCGTGATCCTAGTCCTCTCGATCGGCCTCCTGCTGGTCATCGGCCGGCGACTTCCGCGTCTGGAGGTCGAATCAGACGAGGAGTCGGAAGAGGCCATCAGGCTGGCAGCGTGACCGTTTGCCCGGTTTGGGCCGCGCTCCGGGTGCAGGGTTGACCGGTCCCGGAGCCGATCGTACAGCCCCCTCCTACCCGACAGGGGCGCCCCGTCGCGCCGGCCTCCGGTCGATCCCGCCGGCGGCCGCGTGCTCAGGACCCATCGGGCTCAGCGACTGAGACGGAGCCGACCTTGGGCGAGGACGTGGAAGCGCTGCGGGCCGAACTCGCGGAGACGCAGGCGCGCCTCAAGGAGGCGCAGGGCGAGCTCGCCCGTCTGGTGCGTCTAGCCGAGGCCGACCTCCAGCGCCGGCGCCCAGGCGAGCAATCGAGTGTCGTCGCCTCCTCGGTGCGCCGTCCCGCCGCCAAGGAGGTCGCGGCGCGGATCGCGCGGTTCGCGCATCTCTATCGGGAGGCCGCCGCAGCGACCCCCGACCGCGCGCCCGTCGTCCCCGAGGCGACGCTGCTCGGATGGCTCGAGACGTCCGGGCTGTTCGATCGCCAGTTCTACCTCGCGTGCAACGACGACGTCGCCAATGCCGGGGCCGATCCGACGCACCACTATTACAACCACGGCTCCGAGGAAGGGCGGCTCCCCAGCACCCTTTGAGGGCATGGTCTGGGACAGCGGCCCGCTGACGCGCGTTCAAGGGATCTGATCGATGCAGGACGGTGCAGGAGAGGCCGCGCCCGCGCTCGAGCCGTGGCAGGACGATTTTGCCACCATCTACGCCAGCGGGCAGTTCGACCATATCGGTTACGCGACCCGCTACCCCGATGTCGGCCTGACCGACCTGTCGCCGCTCGAGCACTACGTGAAGTACGGCGCCCGGCTCGGCCGCCGGCCCCGGGCCGACTTCGCCGCGCCGCCGGACGAGACCTTCGACGGCAGCTTCGTCAATCCCTTCGCGGCCATGATCCGGGCGCAGGCCGAGACTCAGCCCGCGCCGGCCTGGAACCGGCCGGTCGTCTCGGTCCTGTGCATCACCTACAACCAGGCGGCGTTCATCCGGCAGACGCTCGAGAGCATCCTCAGCCAGGCCACCGATTTTCCCTTCGAGCTGCTGGTCGGCGACGACCGCTCCACCGACGGAACCGCCGAGATCATCGCCGAATACGCCGCGCGCCACCCCAACCTCGTGGCGGTCCTGCGCACCGAGAACCTCGGCCCGAACAGGAACTTCGCCGACCTGACGGAGCGCTGCCGCGGCGAGTTCTTGGCGATCTGCGAGGGCGACGATTACTGGACCGACCCGCGCAAGCTCCAGCGGCAGGTCGACTTCCTGCGGGCGCGCCCGGAATTCACCCTCTGCTTCCATCGCGTGCGCGTCGTCTACGAGGACATGCCGGGGGTCGAGGAGCTCTATCCGAAGCAGTGCAGCGCGCAGCCGTCCCTGTCCGACCTCGTGGCCCACAACTTCGTCCAGACCAACAGCGTGCTCTATCGCTGGCGCTACCACGGCGCCGAGGCGTTCGCGTTCGACGAGGGCATCGCCCCGGGCGACTGGTACGTCCACCTGATGCATGCCGAGGTCGGGCGCATCGGCTTCCTGCCCGAGGTGATGGCGGTCTACCGCAAGCACGCCGCCGGGATGTGGGCGACCTACGCCACCGAGCTCGCCCGGCACAAGAAGCTCGGCAATTCCGAGATCGCGTTCTTCCGCAAGCTGCGCGGCCATTTCGGCGGCCGCTACGCGGCGGGCTACGAGGCGGCGCAGAAATCGATCTTCCGGCGGCTGGCCGAGGCCTATCTCGACGAGGAGGACGTGCCGAGCCTCGGACGGCTGATCGAGGCCAATCCCGACATCGCCCGCGCGGCCCTGCGCGACATGGGCCTCGACGCGCCCGAGGCGCTCACCGGCGAGCCGGACGCCCTGCGCGCGTGGCTGATGGAGCAGCTCACCGTCAGCGTCATCGTCACCGCCTACAACCACGCCGCCGATATCGGCCGCTGCCTCGACGCGGTGCTGGGCCAGCGCGGCCTGTTCCGGCTGCAGGTCGTGATCGGCGACGACAAGTCGACCGACGGCACCGCCGAGATCATCGAGCGCTACCGGGCGCGCGATCCGGAGCGGATCGTGGTGCGGCCCCGGCCTCAGAACCTCGGCATGCTGCGCAACATGCAGGATTGCCTCTCTGCCTGCACGGGCCGGTACATCGCCTTCTGTGAGGCGGACGATTACTGGCTGTCCGACCGCAAGGTCGCGATGCAGATGCGGATGCTGCGCAACGACCGCGCGCTCGACATGTGCTTCAATTGGGTGCTGCTCCATTACCCGGCGACCGGCTCCTACGTGCCGCACGACGAGCAGGGCCGCTATCCCACCGGCACGATCAGCTTCCCGGTGCTGGCCAATTCGCCGCTGACCGCCAACTTCTCCTGCTGCTTCTACCGCGCCGAGGCCCTGCGCCGGGTGCCGGAGGCCTATTACGCGAACGCATCGGCGGCCGACTGGCTGATGAACCTCTACGTCGCCGACGAGGGCCGGATCGCGTTCCTGCGGGAACTGCTCTCGGTCTACACGGTCCAGGAGAAGGGCCAGTGGTCGGGCCTGCCGGAGGAGATCAAGAACGCCCGGATCGCCCGGTACCAGAAGGAATTCGCCGGCATCTTCGGCGAGGGGCGCGGCTTCGAGAAGTACGAGGTCGGCTGCACCGTGGCCGAACTCGACGGGGAATTGCCGGATTCCTTCGCCCGCGCGAACCTGGAGGCCCCCCAGGACCGGGTCTGGGCCGAGATCCAGGACGGGCAGGTGGTGCTGGCCGGCTGGGTCGTCTCGGCGAGCCGCGCTAAGGCGACGCTGATCGTGGAGGTGGACGGCGAAGTCCAGCGTATCCCCGTCGACGTCCACCGGCCGGACGTGATCGCGGCGGTGCTCGGCGACATGCCCACAACCATGGAGGAGGCCCGCTGCGGCTTCCGTTTTACCCTTCCCTACGCGCTCCACCTCGAGGTGCTGATCTCCATCGAGGTCGAGCACGAGGTCGTGCCCTGGCTGTCGGTGATCTTCACCCACCGGGTGAAGCGGATGGCCGAGCCGGGCTGATCGCGAGTCGCGCGCAGCGGACCGAGCTTGGCCGCCTGAACCAAACCAAACGGCCTCCGGAAAACCCGGGGCGGTTCACACAGACAGGGGTAAATGCCTGAGCAGGTTCCTTCCCCCCCAACGGGCTACCCGCAAACCCGTCACACGCGGCGCGGGACTGGCTCTAGATGCCAGTGGCCGATCGGACACGGTGCAGAGCTCTGGCCCAATTGAAATCCAGTGCCTTGCGCGCCTTAAGGGCGATATTGATCCGCGCTGCGAGCTTACGGGACCCATCGCCGTCAGGATACAGGTGATCGGGATCCCCGAAGTCACTCCACACAAACGCGGGATCGTCGAAGGTGTCCACCAGCGGCACACCGGCTCGCATGCAGATGGTCTTCATCTTGCCGAACAGCGTGACACCGGGCAACACCGCGGCGTGGTAGTCGGAACGCACAGGCGGGATCACGACCACGACCTGATCCCCGCGCCGCCTCGCCAGCACCATGATGGCGTGCAGATGGGCGAGCTGGCTTTCACCGCGGTCGCGCACTTCACTCAGTTCCATGTGCCTGGCCACGCGACGCGCGACAAATCCCTCTTCAACTTCGAAGAACGACACTCCGTTCGAGCGCGCAAAGCCTCGGTCCATCGGCGGCAGTGTATGCGGATGGTTCGGCCATCGTGTTTTGAAATCGATCGGCCAGAGCGCGTCATCCAAGTCTCGCGACCACCGGAAGCCGAAGGCGCGGCGCAGAAACACACATCGCGCGTGATCCGCACTACGCGCACAGTCGAATCCGTAGGAGAACAGCGAATAGACTACGATGACGCGCCGCAGCCGCCTGTTTCGGCGTGCGGCCCAGGCGTACATCATGGCGCTCTGCCGCATATCTTGGCTAGCCGTGCAGAGATTGAAGCTGCCCGCGATGTGCGCAGGGTCAACACCGTAGTCGCCGTGAGACGATCCAACGATGACCGTGTCGATCTCGGCGCGGCCGTCCATGAAGGCGTCGCGTTTCGCCTCAAGGACCGCAAAGTAAGCATCCGGATCGAACGGCAGGGACGGAGGCATGTCAGGTGACTGTCCGCATTGCGGGCGTGCCGTTACCCACTAGCTTGCAAACCCTGCCAAGCCCAGCGCCGCGGCCGGCTTTTTAGTGCGCGGCCGTGTCCCGGAACGTCCTGGCGGTTCCCGGTAGCACGGCCCGCTAACCGCCGTCGGCCATCCTGTCTCCAAGCCACGTTGCGTATCGGCTCTGCCCACACGCTGAAGACATCAGGCGCCCCCCCGCCCCATGAGCAGATCGGGGCACGGCCGAGCGGACGGTTAGCGGAGCCGCAACCACTCGCCGTACCCCGCCGACATGTCCGACATCCCTTCCACCGTCGCCTCCTGGCGCGACCAGATTGAGCGCCTGTCCCAGCACGCGTCGCCCTGCCGGTATCTCCTGCCGGCGAAGTGGGCGAACGCGTTGGCCTTCATCGACCAGTTCGGCGTCAAGGCGCACCGGCTCAGCTGGACCGCAGAGCTATTGTTCGGCGTCCATGCCCAGCACGGATTTCTGCGCGTGGAATATGCCGGCACCCTTATGGTCAACGGCAGCACGGTGGTCGCCGTCGATCCCAACCGGATTATGATAGGACTTTGGCACCGTCCTCGCCGCGTTGTGCTGCGCGCTGGCGCGTGAGCCGGTGTTAATGACGTCCGCCGACCAAATCCACTGCACGAAATGGCGCTTGGTCCAACCAGCTTAATGGACCGGCGCCTTCTACGCCGCCGCTTAGCTCGCCAAGCTCACGTTGAGATCCGCTGGACCGTACGGGGCCATCGGCCACCGCCGAGGAAGCGCCGCAGGCGTTCGAGTGGTACCGAGGACCGGGCTCTGTCGAGGCCGCCTGCCACTTCAGCCGCTAGCCGCGCAGCGACGATCTCGCGGGCCAGATCGTCGTAGTGGACGATGTCGTAGAAGGTCCCCTCCTCCCGATCGCGGAAGATGCCGCTGAGGTCGAGGGCCGTGAAGGTCCGCCGGTACGGGCGCCGCGCCGCGAGCTGCGCGGTGAACGCCTCCAGCTTGGCGTACTGACGGTCGAGATAGGCCAGGAACGCCCCCGAGGCGACGCCGCGCTCGGCCTCGGTGAGGTGGCGCTTGCGCAGGATCGTCGGCTGCAGGACGCTGATGATCGGCACGCGGTGGTCGTGCGACAGCTTGGTCAGCCGGTGGGCCGCCAGTTCGTAATGGTGGACGATGGCGTCCTCCCAGCCGGGGCTCTGCCAGCCGACCTCGGCCCGCAGCCGCTTCAGCGCCTCGTAGATCAGCGTGATCAGCGCGTCGTAGGACAGGCCGTCCTCGCGGGCTCGGGGGTCGTGCGTGTCGAAGAAGTGGTCGTAGAGCCGCTCGGTGATGAAGGCGTTGTAGGGGTGGCCCGGCCGCGGATCGTAGGTCCAGGGCTGGAAGAGATCCGTGCTGCCGCTGAGCACGACGATCGCGTCGGGGCTATAGGTGACGAGCCGCGACCAGATCAGGTGGGTCATCTGCGTGAGGCAGCTCGACATCACCCCGAAATTGTAGACCTTCGCGCCGTCGAGGCCGTCCGCCCGCAGGATCCGCTCGATGCGGCCCGGCAGGGTGTTGGCGATGTCGCCGCCGTCGATGGTGGTCGAATCGCCGACGACCAGGATCCGGGTCTCGCCCTCCGGCTTGCGCGCGATGATCGGGGCGGCGTTCAGGAAGCCGTCGGCGTCGAACGGGACGCCGTAATGGCTCGCGCCCGGCTTGCCGGCGAACTGGATGAACGGGCTCGGATAGCGCGTGTTGGAGTCGAGATAGCCGAAATGATGCAGGAACTTGCGCCGTCGCGCCGCGTCCTCGCTCTCCGGGGGCGGCCAGATCGGCTCCAGATCCGGGACCGTCAGGACCGCCAGCGTCGCCGCCTCAAGCGCCGCGAGTCCGGCCGCGTTGAGGCCGATCCCATCGTCGCTGTATTCGGGCCGGAGCGCGCCCGTCTCCGTGGCCAGGACGGGATCGTAGTCGATGAAGTGGGCACCGTATTCCTGCACGTGGTCGCGCAACCACGCGTTCACCCCGCCGATCAGCGCGACCGGCCGCCCGGCCGCCCCGAGCGCGTTCGGATCGACCGGCAGGATCGAGCCGACCCAGGTCCGCACGTAGAGGTCGCTTGTGTCCCGCAGCATCGCGGCGATGTCGGTCACGATGCCTTCGAGTGTCGGCGTGCGCGCGCCGTCGAGGATGTCGTCGCGGCCGCAGAGCAGGTGCAGGCCCTTGGCGCCGTAGAGGGCGATTTCCGAGCGAAGCCGGCGCGCCGTATCCCGGACCGACTGGCCGGCGATGCCGCGGCCCACGGCCTGTGGTCCGGAGAACAGGGGCGGGTTCTGCGCCGTCCACCCGGCCGTCACCGAATCGCCCAGGAACAGGAAGGGTCCGAACGGGAACTGCGGCTTGTCCTGCATCGCCCTGCTCATGCCGTCGCGATCCGGGCGGTCTCAGTGCGCCGCGAAGATCTCGATACCGTCGAGGTGCAGGTACTGCTCCTCGTCGAGGTCGACCTTGAGGTAGCGGAACCGCGCGGTGTCGAACCGCAGGTGGAGGGGCAGGCCAGGATGACAATGGGCGTCCACGGCGTCGAAGACGAGGCGGTACGCATCTTCGGTCTCGCCCAGCCAGACCCGCATCAGCTGCGCCCGCTCACTGAGCTGCCCCCAGCGATTGTAGATCCGGATCTCCGAGACCCGCTCGACCGCGCCGAGATCGAGGACGAACCAGGGGTTCCGGTCGAGCCCGGTGTGGAAGAAGAAGGACGGGTCGCCGGTGGTGCGCGCGCCGTAGGTGCCGGTAGTCCCGGACCAGGGCGAGGCGGAACTCGCCGTCCAGGTCTTGCCCAGGGCGATGTTCTCGGAGGGGCGCGTCGCGACCAGCGTGTCGGTCTCCAGCTCCTCGATCAGCGTCCGGATCTGCTTCGAGGGCTGCCGCAGGGGCGGGATCTCCAGGTCGAGCTTGTAGATCAGGTTCGACAGGATGCTCTGGTCGAAGCGGTGGTCGATGAAGCCGTCGAGATCCGGCAGCCCCATCTGGTTCGGGATGTCGGTGACGACCCGCGGATCGCCGGCGTAGCGCAGCCATTCGGCGACAAGCCGGCGGGTCGCGGGGCTGACCATGAAGGCGATCCAGGACGCCTGGATCTGGTCGGCGTCCCAGTATCGCGCCGAGTCGCAGTCCATCAGCACGAAGCAGTCGCGCTTGGTCCAGGCCCGCTGCGGCTTTCCGTGGAGCACCCCCACGGCGACCCGGCGCTCCGAGCCGTCGAGCCAGGTGAGCAGCGGCGCCACCGGCGGCAGCGGATCGTCGCCGACCGCCTGCATGCCGGTGTCGCTGAAGACGATGAAGTCACCGTCGCGGCGCTTCTCCAGAGCCTCGGCGATGACGTAGGGCTTCCAGGCCCAGTTCCCCGCGCCCCGGGACCGGTCGAGGATCTCGCGGTGCGCGCGGTAGAACGGCGTCTCGCGCAGGCGGTCGGGGGACCAGCTCTCGATCGTGTCGAAATCGCCCGTGGCGGCGGCCGCGGCCAGCAGTCGGTGCTGGCTCTCGACGTAGTGATACTTGGCGGCGAAGCTGACCAGGGTCGTGTGGCGCGGCCGGAGCCGGCGCCGTTGCATCATCAGCACCTCGGCCCGGTGCATGTCGAAGGCGTTGACGCGCAGGGCCTCTGAGGATGGGTCAGCGCTGGCCAAATCTGTCCTCCGGCGGTGGCTCGAGGGCTTGTCACCGGTTTTGCCGGCTTCGGCAAGGCACCGGAACGCGGCCGGGTTCAGGTGTCGTCGAAGGCGAGGTTCCCGGCCGGGTACTCGAGCATCAGGGCACGCCGCTCGGGCGAGTTGTCCCATTCGCCGACCTTCGTATAGCCGCCGCCGACGTCTACTACCTCGACGACCCGCCCGATGGTTGGGATGCCCTTGAAGTGCTGCGGCCAGCCGGAGGCGAAGTAGTAGACCTGCTCGACATGCTCGGAGAGCTGGCAGACCCCCGGTCCGAAGGTGCCGAGCCCGAAGACGAGGTAGCGCCCGTTCATCAGCGCCGCGACATCGTCGATGAGGGTGCCGCTCTGCGTCGACAGCGGGATGCCGAGTTCCGCGATCCAGGCTTCCAGCACCGGGATCACCGGGTTGAGCCGGTTCTCGAACACCATCTTGATCCGGTTGACGCGGCCCTCCGCCAGGAGCCGCCGGATCACCATCTGGTAGAAGGCGAGCGGCGGCTGCGGGTAGGTCGGCGCCACCCAGGTGCTGAAGATGTCCCCGGATCGGATGTGAATCAGCAACTCGTCGTCGGGCTTGGCCGGAATGTCCCGCGGCAGCCGGCTGAACAGCGGCCGGATGCAGGTCCGCACGATATCCCGGGTCTCCTCGGGGCCGAGGGTGCCGGCGAGCCGCTGGATCCCGAGATCGAAATACATCCCCGACAGGAAGGCGCCGTCGTCCGGCAGGGGCGCAGAGCCGGGGATGAAGGTGATCCCGCCGCAGGTCAGCGGGCCTGTCAGCCCGATCACCTCGCTCCGGTCGGCGGCGGGGAGCTTGATGAGTTTCAGGTTCAGGTTGCGGGCGATGCCGATGGCGAGCAGCAGCTGGATCAGGCAGTTGCCGAAGGCGCCGCACTCGTAGAGCGCCAGCCCCACCAGGGCGCGGGAATGTGGTCGCTCTGCGCTGACGAGGCGGTAGGAGACGTAAGGATTCGCGCCTGGCCGCTCGTCGGCCATGTCGAAGGGCACGTCGAGGACGCGCCGCAGTACGATGAGGTCGAAATCCGCCTGGTCGCACAGGACGTGCATTGCCGGCGGGTCGCCTCGGACGAGGCCGTCCATGAGGACGCGGACGTGGCGCGCCCACGCGCTTTCTCCCGGGGCGAGCACCAGGGCATCAGCCCCGCTCCGGGGCGCATCGAGGTCGGGCTCGCGCCAGACCTGCCCGTCGTCGGAGACGGCGAGGCGCGGCGGCTCCGCGGAGGCGGTCGCGAACGCGACGCGGCGGACCGGGCAGCGGAAGCCGAGATCGACCTGAACGCCGGGTGGCCCGGCCGGGCCGTCGGTCTCGCCGGCCGCAGCCTCCACGTCGTGCCAGAGCCGGCCGAAGGCCGCATCGATCAGGTCGCTGTTCATCGCGTCTCGCGGTGCGAAGGGAGCGGTTCGAGGCCCGCACCCCGAGGTCTCCTCTTCGCCGACCGAGCCCCCCTCTGTCGAGGCGGGCGTCAGGGCTCTGTCACCGCGTTGTGCGCAGACAGGGACCGGCGCCCGTGCGGCTAGCCGTCGAGCCCGAGCATCAACCCGAGATTCTGCACGGCCGCCCCGGAGGCGCCCTTGCCGAGATTGTCGAGGCGCGCCACCAGCACCGCCTGCCCGTGCTCGGACGAGCCGAACACGCGCAGCTCCAGCCGGTCGGTGTCGTTGAGCTCTTCCGGCTCGATCTTCTCCCGGTGCGCGCCGGTTCCGGCGCCCGGAACCACCTGCACCAGCCTCTGCCCGGCATACCAGTCGCGCAGCGCCGCCTCGAGGTCGGAGACCGTGGGCCGGCCCGGCAGCGTCTCGAGGTGGAGCGGCACGCTCACCAGCATGCCCTGCCGGAAATTGCCCACCGACGGCACGAAGATCGGGCGCCGGGTGAGCCCGCTGTAGCGCTGCAACTCCGGCAGGTGCTTGTGGGCGAAGCCGAGGCCGTAGAGCTGGAACGGCGGCGCCGTGCCCTGCTCGTAGGCCTCGATCATGCTCTTGCCACCGCCGCTGTAACCACTGACCGCGTTGACGCTGATCGGGTGGTCGGCCGGGATCAGGCCGCCCTCCACCAGCGGGCGCAGGAGCGCGACACCGCCGGTCGGGTAGCAGCCTGGATTGGCGACCCGCCGGGCGCGGGCCACCGCCGCCGCCTGCTCCCGGGTCAGCTCGGGGAAGCCGTAGGTCCAGCCCTCCGCGACCCGGTGGGCGGTGCTGGCGTCGAGGACGCGCGGGCCGCCGCCGGGCAGGCTGTCGGCCAGCGCCACTGTCTCCTTGGCGGCCTCGTCCGGCAGGCAGAGCACGACGAGGTCCACCTCGGCGAGCAGCGCGCGCTTTGCCTGCGGATCCTTGCGGTGCTCTGGGGCGATGCTGCGCAGGGCGACCCGCCCGTCGCGCTCCAGGCGCTCGCGGATGCCGAGACCGGTGGTGCCGGCCTCGCCGTCGATGAACACGGTGGGCTTCGTCGCGCCTGCGCCAGACATCGTCCGTCTCGCTCTCTCGAATATGCCGTGCCGCCCGAGTCGGGCGCCGCGGCCGGGGATCAGGTGCGCGCGGTGCGGCAGCCTGTCAACGGCCGTGCCGCGGCCTGAAAACGCGAAAGGGCGGCTCCCGCAGGAACCGCCCTCTCCGTGACACCGGTGTGACCGGATATCAGCGCTTCGAGAACTGGAAGCTGCGGCGGGCCTTCTTGCGGCCGTACTTCTTACGCTCGACCACGCGGGCGTCGCGGGTGAGGAAGCCTTCGCGCTTCAGCGGCGCGCGCAGCTCCGGCTCGTAGTAGGTCAGCGCCTTCGACAGGCCGTGGCGCACCGCGCCGGCCTGGCCGGAGAGGCCGCCGCCCGCCACCGTGACATTGATGTCGTACTGGTCGACGCGGCCGGCGATCTCCAGCGGCTGGCGCAGGATCATGCGCAGCACCGGACGGGCGAAGTAGACCTCCACCGGCCGCTTGTTGACCGTGACCGTGCCGTTACCGGGCTTGATCCAGACGCGGGCGACCGCGTCCTTGCGCTTGCCGGTGGCGTAGGCACGGCCCTGGGCGTCCAGCTTCTGGACGTGAACGGGGGCTTCGTTGGCGGGGTCGACCGCACCGGCATTCGCCCGGTTGAGGTCGGCGAGGGACTGCAGGGTCGCCATGATCAAGCGCTCACGTTCTTGCGGTTGAGGGCGCCGACGTCGAGCGCCTGCGGCTGCTGGGCCTCGTGCGGATGCGCGGCACCCTTGTAGACGCGGAGGTTGCCGAGGATCTGGCGGAAGAGCGGGCCGCGGGGCAGCATGCGCTCGACAGCCTTCTCCACCACGCGCTCGGGGAACCGGCCCTCGAGGATGAACTTGGCCGTGCGCTCCTTGATCCCGCCCGGATAGCCGGTGTGGTAGTAGTAGCGCTTCTGGACGTACTTGCGGCCGGTGAACTTCACCTTGTCCGCGTTGACGACGATGACGTGGTCGCCGCAATCGACGTGGGGCGTGTAGGCGGCCTTGTGCTTGCCGCGCAGACGCATCGCCACGATCGACGCGAGGCGGCCGACGACGAGGCCCTCCGCGTCGATCACGATCCACTTCTTGTCGACCTCGGCGGGCTTCAGCGAGGTGGTCTTCATAGCCAAATCCCAGGGGTTCCGACGGACCGGACCCCGACGCGTCGGGATCCGCGGACATCGGGGTGCCGAAAAACGAGCCGCCGCGTGGAGCACACGCGGCGGCGGTGGCCGGTGCTTAGACGGCCCCGGAGGTCCGGTCAAGAAAGAAATGTGAAATCGGGAAAACGCGATATTCGACAAGGATTTATGGATCACGGTATCAGAATACCGCTACGAATCTCCGCGACGGCCGCGCTCCGCGATGGTGAGCCTCTGAACGCCCCGGCCCGCGAGCACCGGCTTCTTCGCGCTGAGGATGCGGGAGTTCACGCCGGTCCAGCCGATCTCGCCGGAGAGCCGCCCGTACTCGATCTTGGGGCAGCGGTTCATGATCACCGTGAGCCCGCGGGCCTCGGCGCGGGTGGCGGCGGCATCGTCGCGCACGCCGAGCTGCATCCAGATCACCTTCGGCGGCGGCGTCAGGGCCAGCGCCTCGTCGACCAGCGGTCCGGCGGCGGCGGAGTTGCGGAAGATCTCGACCATGTCGATCGGCTGGTCGCCCAGGGCCTCCTGGACCTCGGCCAGAGAGGCCGCCACCCGGCGCCCGAGCAGATCCTGCCCGGCGAGGCCGGGATTGACCGGCGTCACCGCGTAGCCCCGGTCGAGGAGGTATTTCAGCACGATCCAGCTCGGGCGCGCCGGGTTGGCCGAGGCGCCCACCAGCGCGATCGTGCGCGTGGCGTTCATGATCGCGCGGATCTGCGCGTCGGGGTAGCGGGCGTGGCGCTCCGCGAGCGCCGCCGCGTCGATGGGCGCGGGCGGCCGGTGATCGTGGCCCGTCTCGTCCATGGCGTGTTTCCTCGTCGTCCCGATGATCGTCGTCCGTGCCGCTCCTCTGGCCGGCGGCCCGGCCGTCACAGCCGCCAGACCTCGTAGCCCAGCCGTTCGAACGCCGCCTTCGCGTAGAGTGCCGCCACGTCGACGATCAGGCCGCCGGGCTTCACCCGGGCGGCGATCGCCTCCGCCCCGAGCCGGGCATAATCCCGGTGCGGGACCGCGATCACGGCCGCATCCGCGTCGGCGGGCAGGTCGTCCCAGTCGACGAGGGCGATGCCGTACTCGGCCCGGGCCTCGGCCTTGCCGGCGCGCGGATCGTGGACCGACACGGCGCAGCCGAATTCCACCAGCTCCCGCACGAGGTCGGCGACCTTCGAGTTGCGCAGGTCCGCGCAGTTCTCCTTGAAGGTCAGGCCGAGGACCACGACCCGCGCCCGCCCGGTGTGACCGCCCCGCCGGACGATCCGCTTCACCGTGCTGCGGGCCACGTGGGCGGCCATGCTGTCGTTGATGCGCCGCCCCGCCAGGATCACCTGGGGATGATAGCCGATCATCGCGGCCTTGTGGGTCAGGTAGTAGGGATCCACGCCGATGCAGTGGCCGCCGACCAGACCGGGGCGGAACGGCAGGAAGTTCCACTTGGTCCCCGCAGCCGCGAGGACCTCCTGCGTGTCCAGGTCGAGCTTGTCGAAGATCAGCGACAGTTCGTTCATGAGCGCGATGTTCAGGTCGCGCTGGGTGTTCTCGATGACCTTGGCGGCCTCGGCCACCCGGATGGACGAGGCGGCGTGGAGCCCCGCCTCGATGATCGACCCGTAGAGGGCCTTCAGCCGCTCCAGGGTCTCGGGGGTGTCGCCGGCGACGATCTTCACCACCTTGGCGAGGCTGTGCTCCCGGTCACCGGGATTGATCCGCTCCGGCGAGTAGCCGACGGAGAACTCCGCCTTCCAGCGCAGGCCCGAGGCCCGCTCCAGGACCGGGATGCAGACCTCCTCGGTGGCGCCGGGATAGACGGTGGATTCGAACACCACGGTCGCGCCCGGCCGCATGTGGCAGCCAACGAGGTCCGAGGCCCGGACCAGCAGCGCGAAATCGGGGCTCTGGGCCGCATCGACCGGGGTCGGGACCGTGACGACGATCACGTCCGCCGCGCCCAGCGCGGCCGGGTCGTCGGTGATCGCGAGGTGCGCCGCGGCCCGGAACGCTTCTGGGTCGATCTCCCCGGCCGGGTCGCGCCCGGCCCGGTAGGCCGCCACCTTGTCGGCCGCGTGATCGTAGCCGATCGTGGTCCGTGTCCGGCCGAAGGCCAGGGCGAGGGGGAGCCCGACATAGCCGAGGCCGACGATCGCCACGCTGTCCGCCAAGTCGTCTGCCACGCCGGATCCCTCTGCGGGCTCGGAAGGCGCCGATGACGACCCGGCCGCCCGGCGCGTATAGGGGCGGTCCGCGCCGGCGTCGACTCGATGCAGGTGCTGTCGGTCGCGGCGGGCTGTGAACCGGCCTACCCGAATCGCGCATAGGGGGCGTGACGATGCCTGACCTCCGCTGGACCGAAGGCCCGGTCCGCTGCACCGACCTTGTGGACGGGACCGGCAAGGTGTTCGGCTATATCGGCCCCTGCGCCGCGGGCACGCGCGGCTACGTCGTCCAGTCCGGCTCGGAATGGCCGCCGCGCCCGGCCGCCTTCACCGATCATCCCGCGGCCGCTGCGGCCCGCGCCTGGGTCGAGGCCGAAGTGGCGGCCCGAGCGTTCCGGCCGGTGCGCATCATCCGCGAGGCGGACGCACCGGTACTCTGACCGCCCAAGGGGGATCCGGGCACGCGTCCGCTCCGCGGTGCTGTGGTCCGTCCCAGCGCCCAGGCGACCGGCGGACGCCACCGGCATCTTGGCGTTCAGACCGGGCGACGGATTGCCCCCACGATGGGTACGGTGGTGCCGGACCTGGCAGGTGAGGCCGCCGCCGCGTTCGGGCTCCGGGACGCGACGTGCTATGAGCCGCGATCGCCCTGTCGTGGGCAACGAGGTCGACCAACATGCGCCTGTTCATGCTCGCCGTCGCCCTGCTGGCGCTGCCGGCGCCCGCCTCGGCGCTGTGCCGCTGCACCTGCATCCGCGGCGAGATGAAGGCGATCTGCCAGGAGACCGACCTCACGGTTCCGATCTGCCAGGGGCTCTGCGAGACGACGATCCGACCGGATCGCGTCATCGTTCCGCTGGCCGGCGGCCGCCAGGCCTTCGAGCCCGCTCAGTCGACGAACCCTGCGCCCGGCGGCCTCGTGTCGCCCGATCTCAGCCTGGACAGCAATCCGAACGGCACCCAGCTCGGGACGCCGAGTCAGCTCTCCGGCAGCGTGGGTTCCAGCCTGTCCTCCGGCAGCGGCCGCTGAGCCACGAAAAAGCCCCGCGCGGCGAGTGCCGGCGGGGCTGAAGGTTGTTGACGCCCGGTGCGTTACGCCGAGCGACCGCTGCTACAATAAGCAAACCGCGCGCAATCGGAAGATCTCGCGATGACAATCGGGTTCTATTATCACGTCAAGAGTGTAAAAACATGAGGAAAGCCCCGCCGCGGCTAAGCCGAGCGGGGTTCGAGTTGGCAATAATAGGGCGAATGTTTTTCTTGCCTGCTCCGAGATCGGGTCGATTTAAGATTGAGTTTCGAGGTAGGCGATCACGTCATTGATCTTCTTGTCATCGGTGATCCCCTGGAAGATCATCTTGTTGCCCGGTACCTTCGCCTTCGGGTTCTTCAGCCACTCATGCAGGTTGGCCTCATCCCAGGTGAGGCCGGAATTCTTCAAGGCCGCCGAGTAGTTATAGCCTTCGTAGGTGCCCGCCTTGCGACCGACCACACCCTTCAGGTCGGGACCGACGCCGTTCTTCTGGAAGTTGTGACACGCCTTGCAGGGGGCGAACGCCTTCTCGCCCGCAGCCGCATCTCCGGCCTCCTGGGCCTGCGCCGCGAGAGGGATGAGAACGGTAAAGACGGCACCAAATGCGAGCAGACGCATGTATACACCTCGATACAAAAGATAATTTTGCGCATTTCCCGGATCAGGCGCCCGATCGCGGCGGGACATCAGGGTGCCAGCCCGGATCTCCTTAACTGTTGCATCAGGCGGTCCTGCCGAACTTCATGCCATGCTTCCGTCGCGGTTCGTCGGCCGTCCGAAGACACCTTGCGGCGCGCGCAGTCTCCCGGGCTGAGACGCGGGATCGGAGCACGGCGGAACGGAGCGTGCGTTCAAGCTTGGCATGTCGGGATATTGACGTACGCCGAGGCGCCCTAATCCGCCCGGCGCCGGAGAATGAGGCTCGGCCTGTGAACGTGTGCGGCGACGCGCACGAAATCGCCTGCCGCGGCGCGTCGGGCGAGCCGTGTGAGTCGTGGCTGACGGACCGCGGCGGCGCTAAGCGGCGAGCGGCAGGTTGATCACTGGCTGACGGATGTTCAAAGCCTGGGCGCGGACCAGCGCGGTGCCGGCATCCCACGCCGCCATGGCCTTGATCCGGCCGAGGAGGACCGTCGTCTCCAGGGTGCACGGCGTTGCCGTCAGCGTCTGGGGCATCGTCAATGGTTGGCTGGGCATGACGGCTCCGGCGGCGGCTGCAGAGGCCATGCGCCGGAATGGTTACCGCCCTGTCTATGCAGGCCCCGCACGCGCGGATGTGATGTGGCGGTCCGTGCCGAGCCCTCGTTCCGGGTCGTCGCGGGCGCTGGTACGTGCGTCTCAGGGTCCCGGCCCACCTCGTCACCACGGTCGGCCAGCAGCATCTCGTCAGGGCGCTCGACACGGACAGCGAGACCGTTGCTCGCGAGAGACGGTGGGTGGCGCTGGCGCTGCTCTGGGACTGGATTGGCACTCAGACCGTCTCAGACGGTTGGGAACCGGCTTGGGCGGCTGGACTGACCGGCTCGCAACGGTGCTCCGACTATCGAACCCAGGATCACACCGATGCCTCTCCCCACAATGGGGGCGATCCTACGGGGCAGCCGACGCGCCAGTCTCGACGCGGATCAGGGGACCTGCACTTGCGGCGGAACGAGGTGCGGCGGGCCTCGTTTCTTCCCCACCTGATGTTTCGGAGCTACGCAATGCGCTTCATCACTGTCGCTTCTGCCCTTACTCTTACAGCCATGCTCGGTGTGGGACAGGCCGAGGCCAGAGGCTGTCTCAAGGGTGCTGTCGTCGGCGGCCTCGCTGGGCATATGGTTGGGCACGGGATGGCTGGTGCCGCGGCGGGTTGCGCCGTTGGGCATCATCGCGCCAACTCGACCGTGAATACGAATGGGTCGGTACCCACCAAGACGGGGGCGACGAGCCCCGCCACCACGTCGCGCTCGTACTGAACCTCGTCAGCGCACCGTCACCGGGGTCCCTGACTACAGGCGCAAGCCCTGGATTGCATCCGGGGCTTGCGTGTTCTGTGTGGTCTGAACAGTCCCAGTTCAACGTTGAGGTGGAACAGGCAGTCATGTGGTGGCAGGTGCGCAGACTGCGGCCCAGGTTGTGGGTTACACCTGGGCGCTGACTACGTCGCGGATCGAGTTAGCGGCACGACATTGCCTGCTCGTGTGGAGATCGCGACAGCCGAGGCGGTTCTCTCGACGGCGAGGAGGAGCACTGCGGGCTCATAGGGCTTTGAGATCAGCGGGAAGCCCTCCTTGATCGCATTGGCGGCCTGATCGCTGTAGCCCGTCGCGAGCAGCACCGGCAGAGCGGGCCAGCGGCTGCGCACATGCTGCGCCAGATCGAACCCGTTCATCTCTCCTGGCATCACCAGATCGGACAGGATCACGTCAAACGGTTGCCCCGAGTTCAGGAGGTGCAGGGCTTCCGAAGCGTTGGCGCTGCTTACGACCGTGTGGCCCCGCTCAGCGAGGATCGAGACCGCGACTTCCGCCACCTGTGCATTGTCCTCCGCAAGCAGAACGCGAAGTGGGCGCACGACCTCGTCAGGATCGGGGCAGACCCGTTGAGCCTCCGCGACCTGAGCATGAGAGCGCGGCAGCGAGATCGTGAACGTCGTGCCATGGCCGACTTCACTCGTGATGCGCACCGCGCCGCCCGACTGCTGTGCGAAGCCATAGACCTGTGGCAGCCCGAGGCCCGTGCCCTTGCCGACCTCTTTCGTGCTGAAGAACGGCTCGAAGGCGCGGGCGACCACCTCGGGCGGCATGCCGGACCCGGTGTCACTCACCGCAATCGCGACGCTCTGTTCGAGTTCGCTGCCGGGAGCCGTGACGTTCTCCGTTCTGATCCGGAACTGCCCACCTCGGGGCATGGCGTCACGTGCATTCACCGCGAGGTTGATCAGTGCGATCTGAAGCTGAGACGGATCAAGCTCGACGGGCCATAGCCCTTCCGCCAGATCGAATTCCGCGCGGATGTCTCCCCGCAGTGAGTGCCTCAGCATGTCGTCCATGCTGAGGATCACTCGGTTCAGGTCGAGAACCTCCGGCTGGTGCAGGTGACGACGCCCGAAGGCCAGCAACTGCTGCGTCAGCTTTCGGCCCTGCTCCACGGCCTGTACCGCATTGTTGATCAGGCGCTCGCGGCGCTGCTCAGGCGCACGGCGAAGGAGATCGAGGTTTCCGAGGACGACCGTCAGGATGTTGTTGAAGTCGTGCGCGATGCCGGAACTCAGGCCCCCGAGCGCCTCCATCTTCTGCGCCTGGAACAGGGAGGCGCGCCCCTTCTCCAGAGCCTCCTGCGCATTCTGCCGCTCGGTGATGTCGCGGGTGACCTTGGCGAAGCCGACAAGCTGGCCGGTATCGTCGCGGATCGCGTCGATAACCACGCTCGCCCAGAAGCGGGTGCCGTCCTTGCGCACCCGCCAGCCCTCTGTCTCGAACCTGCCCTCCCGACCCGCCGTCTCTAGAGCCCTGGCAGGCACGCCCGCGGCCCGATCCTCCTCGGTGTAGAACCGGGAGAAGTGCTGCCCGACGATCTCGGCCTCAGCGTAGCCCTTGCTCCGAGCCGCTCCGGCGTTCCAGTTCGTCACCACGCCGCCAAGGCTCAGCATGAAGATGGCGTAGTCCGTCACCCCCTGCACGAGGAGCCGAAACCGCTCCTCGCTCTGGCGTAGCGCTTCGCGCGCGATCTTCTGCGCGCTGATGTCCCGCGTGATCTTGGCGAAGCCTATGACCGTGCCGGACGCGTCGCGGATCGGGTCGATGACGACGTGTGCCCACATCCGGGTGCCGTCCTTGCGGACGCGCCAGCCTTCCTGCTCAAAGCGCCCCTCGTTGACCGCGGTCGCGAGTGCCCGCCGCGGCAACTCGGTCTGCCGGTCCTCCTCGGTGTAGAAGTGGGAGAAGTGCTGACCGATGATCTCGGCTTCCGTGTAGCCCTTGAAGCGCTCCGCCCCTGGGTTCCAGCTTGTTATGATGCCGGTGGGATCGAGCATGTAGATGGCGTAGTCGGTCACCGACTGGACCAGAAGCCGGAAGCGTTGATCGTCTGCGTTCTCAGTGGCCGACCCAAACTGGGATGCCATGCCTGTTCCTTCCTACGCGGGCAGCCCTGACGGGAGGGGGCTGCCCGAGCTAAGCGTGTCGCTCTTACGCAAGGTAGTGTATCTGATTTTGGTTCCTGTGCTCGGCGCACGTGCAGGGCGGAAGATGCGAAAGCGCCACACAAGATTTCCGCGCCGTATCTGAATGAAAACTAAAATCTGTGCTTGAATGCATCTAAAACATCACCCTCGATAACCTTGTCGAGGGCGTCGATTGCTGTGCGTAGTTGGTCCGGCACAAGCCCAGAGGAATAAACAGCTAGAGCAAGTGTCGGTTTCGAGTGACCCATAAGCTCAGCAATGACACTACTGTTGACCGCCAGCGAGCGGGTTGAAGCACGCTCAAGGTACGTTGCAAACGACCTTCTGAAGCTGTGGAAATCGACTTCGGTACTGGGTCCGAGGACCTTCTGACGGAAGGTGGCGAACCGCTTCACGACGATCCAGCTTCGCTTCCCGTCAGGCCCTCCGGGGGTCAGACCTGAGATAAGCCACTCGTCCGTGGAGGCACTTAGGCGGCGTTGGATGATGGGCCACGCATGCCGATGGACTGGCATGAGGCGTCGAGCATTCTCCGTCTTGCCGTCCGGAATTCGGAATGCCCGCTGCTCGATGATTACGTCACTGCGGCGAAGCTGGCAGAGTTCACCGATCCGGCAACCTGTCAGTAAGCCGAGCCGCATGAGGTCGAACAGAACAGTCCCGTAGCGTTCGCCCATCTCCGCAACGGGATCAGCCTGGAGCAACGTAACAAGCTCATGAGCGCTGTACGCCCTCTTCGGGCGCTCGCGCCTCCTCCCATTGGAGAAGCTACCTTGGCCTTGCCAAGGGTTGTCGTTGACGAAGCCGCGCTTGCGTAGCCAGCGCCACATCGAAGAGAGGGAACTGATCTTCCGGTTGACGGTCTTCTGGCTGACACCTGACTGCAAGAGCACGTCGCTGACGAACTCACCGGCTTTCCGGCGGTCCACCTTGAGCACGCCGAAATTTGGCGGCTGAGTGTGAGCGAACTCCCTAACGGCCAACGCGTGCTGCAACATGGACTGCTTTTTCTGGACCCCCTCAATCTCCTTCAGCCATTGTTCCATCAGGGCCAAGATGGTCTGCCGCTGCTGCTGCGTTCCTGATCCGCGTTGAGAATGGGACGAACGCTGTCCCTTACGATCAGCCACATCATGGAAAGAAGGTTCGGGGTGACCGTGGGCTCGATTGTCGGAGCACCGTCGCGAGCCGGTCAGTCCAGCCGCCCAGGCAGGCTCCCAACCGTCTGAGACGGTCTGAGCACCGATCCAATCCCAGAGCAGCGCCAGCGCGATCCACCGCCGCTCGCGGGCAACCGTCTCGCTGTTAGTGTCGAGAGCCCTGACGAGATGCTGCTGGCCGACCGTAGCTGTGAGGTGGGCCGGAACCCGGAGCCGCACGTACCAGCGTCCACGGCGACGTTGCAGGTACTCCGCCCGGCGCACCGCTGGCCTCGCTCCCTCACGGCCACGGGGACACTGTGTCACCACGTGGGTTCAAAGCGAGAGCTAAAAAGCCTTTATTGACAGTGACTTATAGGTCGTTGGCGGAGGGAGCGGGATTCGAACCCGCGATACGGTTTCCCGTATACACACTTTCCAGGCGTGCGCCTTCAACCACTCGGCCACCCCTCCGGCCGCGAACCGAGCGTCCGGGCGCGCCCGTGGGGACGCCGGACGCAGCCAGGGCCGCGCAGTGCCGTGCTGTTAGCCGGGTGCGCCGTCCGGCGCAAGGCGCAGACGGCCGGGGGTTGAGAAAACCGCCCGGCCGCGTCCCTTACCCCTCGGCGTCGTCCAGGTGGAAGCGGACATGCTCCACGTTCGCCCGCTCGAAGGCTTGCATCACGTGCTGGTAGGAGCGCTCCATGGCGTTGTCCTCGGTCCCGGGGCTGTCCTCGGGCTTCAGCACGAACATCAGCAGCGAGCGGCCTGTCACGGCGTAGCCGGTGCCGAACTTGAAGCTCTCCACGTCCTGGCTGTCGGGCAGGTTCGTGTCGAGCAGCCGCGTCCAGGCCACGCCCCCCACCGACTCGGGCAGCGTGAAGGTCACGAGGTCGTGGTAGGCGTTGAACATGATCAGAAGGGTCGCATCGCCGCCCCGGCGGTGCAGGCCGGTGGCCTGGGCACGCCCGTCGAGCTGGACCGCGAAGGCCCGGGCCTCGCCGTCCGACCAGTTCTCGCCCGCCATCTCGCTGCCGTYCGGGCGCAGCCACGTCACGTCCTTGACGCCGAACTCCTCGTCGTACTGGCCGGTGAGGAACCGGCCGCGGCTCAGGATCGGCAGGGCGTTGCGCAGGATGATCAGGCGCTGGGTGAACTCGGCGAGGTCGCGTTGCTCCTCCCCGATCGCCCCCCAGTCGAGCCAGGAGACTTCGTTGTCCTGGCAATAAGCGTTGTTGTTGCCGTTCTGGGTCCGGGCGAACTCGTCGCCCGCGAGCAGCATCGGCGTGCCCCGGGACAGGAACAGCGTCGCCAGCATGTTGCGCATCTGGCGCAGGCGCACCGCCCGGATCTCAGGGTCGTCGGTGGGACCTTCCACCCCGTAATTGTACGAGAGGTTGTGCGAGTGGCCGTCGCGGTTGCCCTCGCCGTTCGCGTCGTTGTGCTTGTCGTTGTACGAGACCGTGTCGTGCAGGGTGAAGCCGTCATGGGCGGTGAGGAAGTTCACCGAGGCCCAGGGCTTGCGCCCGCGCTTGTCGAACTTGTCGGCCGAGCCGGCGATCCGCGCGGCCAGATCCGGCAGCAGGCCGCCGTCGCCCTTCCAGTAGGCCCGCACATCGTCGCGGAACCGGTCGTTCCACTCGGCCCAGCCGGGCGGGAAGCCGCCGACCTGGTAGCCGCCCGGACCGCAATCCCACGGCTCGGCGATCAGCTTGACGTTGTTCAGCACCGGATCCTGCCGGCAGGTGTCGAGGAAGCCGCCACCCTCGTCGAACCCGTAGGGCTCGCGGCCCAGGATCGTCGCGAGGTCGAAGCGGAACCCGTCCACCTGCATCTCCTGCGCCCAGTAGCGCAGCGAGTCCGTGACCAACTGAAGCACCCGCGGATGCGACAGGTTGAAGGTGTTCCCGGTTCCGGTGTCGTTGATGTAGTAGCGCGGCTCGTCGGGCAGCAGCCGGTAGTAGGAGGCGTTGTCGACCCCCTTGAACGACAGGGTCGGACCCTTCTCGTTGCCCTCGGCGGTGTGGTTGTAGACCACGTCGAGGATCACCTCGAGGCCGGCGCCGTGGAAGCGCGAGACCATCTCCTTGAACTCGGAGAAGGCGAAATCCGGCACTGCGGCGTAGCGCCGGGCGGGGGTGAAGAACGAGATCGTGTTGTAGCCCCAGTAATTCACCAGCCCCTTCTCTTGCAGGTAGTCGTCCTGCACGAAGGAATGCACCGGCAGCAGCTCCACCGAGGTGACGCCGAGGCTCTTGATGTAGTCGAGCACGTCCCGGGTCCCGAGGCCGGCATAGGTGCCGCGCAGCTTCTCCGGCACCCGCGGGTCGAGCTTGGTCATGCCCTTGACGTGGGTCTCGTACACGATGGTCTTGTCCCAGGGCACCTGCGGCTTCTGGTGCCGCCCCCAGGTGAAGGCCGGGTCGATCACTCGCGAGCGGCGGGTGTAGGGGGCGCTGTCCCGCTCGTCGAAGGTGAGGTCGTCGCCCGTCTCCATCTGGTAGCCGAACAGGGCCGGGTTCCAGGTGATCGAGCCGACGAGCCCCTTGGCGTAGGGGTCGATCAGCAGCTTGTTGGGGTTGAACCGGTGGCCGGCCTTCGGCTCGTAGGGGCCGTGGACGCGGTAGCCGTAGATGGTGCCGGGGCGGGCGTCCGGCAGATAGCCGTGCCAGATCTCGTCCGTGTACTCCGGCAGCTCGATCCGCTCGATCTCCCGCTCGCCCTGGTCGTCGAACAGGCAGAGCTCGACCTTGGTGGCGTGGGCCGAGAACAGCGCGAAGTTGACGCCGAGCCCGTCCCAGGTGGCGCCGAGGGGGTAGGGTTGGCCTTCCTGGATGCGCGAGCGGGCCGCGCGGGACTGCGATACGGGACGTCGGGAATCGGACATGGAAACTCCGGAACGCGACCCGCCGGCCACGTGCCGTGGCGGGGAGCCCCTGGTGAACGTGCCGGATACAGCGAAGCTCCCGCGATGCCGCAAAAATCACGGGTGCGGCGCGGCGGGGCCAAACCCGCCGCTCGCGCCAAGCCACGGAGGGACCGCGTGCGCGAAACTCGGAACGATTGGAACCGCACCGACACGCACACGTCGCTTGTCTGCGCCTCCGCCATCCGTCCGGGACTGACGACGAGGCAATCTGACGGTTGCTTGATGGGCCGAGAGTACGAATGATTAAATCGGATACGCAGTAATGAGCGCCATGAAATTACCGTCGTCTATCAATTTACAGACTGACCTTACGCGATGCCTCGATCCGTCGGGCATCGGCATCATTCCTTCGTGAATGTGCTTGACGACAAATTTATTCTTTGCGGTTGCTACAAATGTATCGCTGCTCCCATGCTCGAGGAGCGTAGCGATGAAAGGGCGGGTATCCTCGCGCGTAAAGCCACGGGAGAGAAAAGACGCAGCCTTGGGTCCGCCCTCGGCATGATGCTCGTCGAGGAGATAGCCGCCGATCTTGGAATCCGGGATGCAAGGTACAGGCACCCGGCTGCCGGGCGGTGACATCGAAGTCAGGCAGCCGTCAGAGCATCGGCCAAGATCGTTGCATTTCCGACAACTGACCCGGCAAACTCCAACTCGTAGGCCTCGCCACTCGCATAGACTTCCACGATGGTCCCGCGCGCACCGGCGGGCACGGGAAGTCCGTCGTCTGTCATAACGTCGCGCAGGGTCGCGACCACGCTCAGCTCTGGAAAAAGCGGCGTGGCCTCGGGCGACCTGCGCGGAGTGTGCATCGTCTCGAAAGACATAGGCGGAATGTCGCGTACGGGTGGCCCTTACGCAAACCTCTCGAAGGTCCATGTCGCTCTGCCGTGCGCGTCGGCGGCGACCCAGATCAGGGAGGGGCCGCGAACGCCTCCGCCAGATAGGTCCGCACGAACCCCGGCATCCGCGCGGTCTCGATGTCGTCCGCGCCGCGCACCACGTGCATCCCGGACAGTTCCGGCTCGGCTTCGCCGCGGAGATGCGCCTCGATCCGTGYCGCGAGCGCGGCGGCCGGCTCCGGGAAACGCACCGGGCGCAGGAAGGCGAGCTGGCCCTCCCCCTCCAACAGCATCCAGGCGGTCCCGGCGCCCTCCGGCAGCACCAAGCCGGTCTCCTCCGTGAGTTCCCGGGCGGCGCTGCCCGCGAGGTCGACGCTGTCCCCGCGCACGTCGTCCAGGTCCGGGGTGCCGCAGGGGAAGTAAAGCTGGCCGGCATTGGCCGTGTGGACACCCATCGCGCCGAGCAGGACGGCACCGTCCGCACTCCAGGGCACGATCGCCGCGAAGGCGTTGGTGACGCGCGGGTCCGCCTGCGGGCGGGCTCGGGCGTAGGCGAAGGTCGCGTAGCGCGTCGCGAACAGGTCGAGCCGGGCGATCCCGTCGACGACGGCGTGGTCGCAACTCAGGAGGACGGTGCCGTCGAACAGGCCGGGGCTGCGGGCGACCCGGGCCTGCCAATGCGCCGCGATGGCGTCGGCGTTCTCCCGGGGGAAGGCCCAGTCGTGATCCACCAGCCGGGCCGTGACGTCCGTCAGCCGCGTGATCCGGAACCCGCCGGAGACGCCGTCAGACATGCAACGCGCCGTCCGACACGATCACGGCGGCGCCGCCGATCTCCACCGCCCGCAGGGCGCCCGATTCGATCGTGACCTGCAGCGCGATCTCGCTCGGCCGGCCCATGGCCTGACCCTGGCGGATCGCCACGTCGTGGGTGCCGTCCCCCATCGCCTCGAACTGCATCAGCACCCCCGCGAAGGCGGAGGCCGCCGAGCCGGTCGCGGGATCCTCCGGAACGCCGAAATGCGGTGCGAACATCCGCACCCGCCAGCTCCGGCCGGAGCCCTCGGGATCGGGGGCGTAGAGGTAGAGTCCGTCGCTCGCGTCGGGCGCCTGGGCCGGCCGGGCGGCGTCCAGGGCCGCCACCTTGCCGACCGGGACGCAGGTGAAGCTCGGGCCGACGCCGTGCCGGCTCGGCCCGTGCCGGCCGGTGCCGATGTCGCCGGGCTCCAGGCCGAGGAGCCGTGCCAGCACCGCCGGCTCGGGCCCCGGGCCGAGATAGTCCGGCAGGACCGGCAGCCGGAACCGCGCCCGGCCGCCGCTGCCGTCCGCGCGGGCTTCGACCACGCAGGGCACGATGCCGATCTCCTCCTCCAGCCCGAAGGCCCGGGCATCGCCCCCGGCCGGTTCCTGCAGCGCCAGCAGCACCGCGGTCCCGACCGTGGGGTGGCCGGCGAACGGCAGCTCGCGACCGGGGGTGAAGATGCGCAGGCGTGCCCGATGCCGGGCTTCCGTGGGCGGGAGCACGAACACCGTCTCGGAGAGGTTGAATTCCCGTGCGATGGCCTGCATGGCGGCCGTGTCGAGGCCCTCCGCGTCGAGCACCACGGCCAGCGGATTGCCGGCGAGCCGGTGTTCGGTGAATACGTCGAGGGTGACGAAGCGGCGCGCCATCGTGTCGGATTTCCCTGTCCTTCGCCGCCACCTGACGGCCGCTCGGCTGTCGCTTTCGTTGATTCCTCGAGCCTTCACTCGTAGCCGACGGTCTGGTTCAGGTCACGCCTTGCAGCGGCGCGGATATCGCTGATACGACGCAGCCGCCCCCGGCCGGGGATTGATGTCGCACAGGTCTTCACCATCGTGCGGGCAACTGGCGGTTCGGCAACGGCCGCATGCTGCCGAACCGGCCGGCGGTCGAGCATTGGCCTCAGAAATCCGAAGTCGACACGGCCGCGCCAGCCTTCACGGGGGCGGCGGCCGGCGCGCCACCGGCGGTCCCATCGGATGCGGCGGGCGCCACAGGCAGGCCGCCCTGCTGTTTCATACGCTGCTCCGCCGCGCCCATGGCCCGGCCGACCGAACCGGCATCCGCCGCCCACCGCTGGCTCCAAGCGACGGCCACGACCTGCATCTTCGCCTTCGACCAGGGATGCTCCCCGCGCCACGAGAGGATCTCGGTGGCGCCCTGCAACTGCAGATCCGCGGCCTGAGCTCTCACCTCCTGATTGAAGGCGTCGAGATTGAAGCTCTGGGTCGCACCGTCTTTCATCTCGCGCTTCTCGTAGGCCTCGTCGGTCTTGGTCCTGGCGACTACGCGCTCGCTGACGAAACGCTGGATCGCCGCCATGGCGGCCAAACTCGCGCGGCTCTGATCAGCGGGCATCAGGCTCGTCTGAGGCGCGACGCCGAACCCCACCACGACGCGTTCGCCATTCTCGTCGGTGAAGACGCGCGCCCCGAGCGTATAGGCCAGCCAATCCGGGTTCTCGGCCTTGATCGCCTCGAACTGCTGCCGAACCGGCGCCTGCGGCGCTTCCTTCTGAAGCGTCAACGTCGAGTTCCAGATCGTCTCCGCAATTCCGGCCAGTTTCGGCGTCCAGATCAGGCCGGTCAGCACGTGGTACTTGCCGCCATCCTCCTGGCTCGGTCCCTCGCACTGAACGACCGTGAAGGCACCTGAGGCGAACATCTCGGCGCTGCGCTCGATACTCTGATCGATCCGCAACTGCTCGGTGGCGAGTGCCGCGCGCCGCTGCGCCTCGGTTCCCCCCGCCCATTGAGGGTCGAATTTCTTGATCTCGGCATCGAGAGCCTTGTCGGCGAGCACGCGCGACTTGTCGACGATCGACAGCCGCTCGACGACCGGCCGCAGGGACGGCGGAGCCTCGTCGCCGCCGAACATTCTCACCGCCGCGGTCCGGCTCGACCGCATGGTCGAGCGCATCGCCTCCGCGAGCGCCTGTCGGGCACTGATCTCCGCATAGGTGAAGGCCGCATTGCGCCCCACGAGCCAGTTCCGGGACCCCGGAGGCTCGTCGACCGAAGCCTGCTTGTGGGCGACGTAGACGAAGTAGCCGTTCTTCTTCTCGTTCTTGCCGTCCTGAAGATTCTCCTTCGCCTTCCAGGCCGCCCAGCACGTCTCCACAGAAGCGGGCTGCGCGCCTGCGGAGAGATGGGCGCCGCCGTTGAGCGCCGCCGCAGCTTCCACGGTTCCGGCCGGTTCTGACGACTGGGCGGCGGCAGCCCCGCTCATGCCGGCGAGCATCAGGGTAGCCAGACCGATGGCATGGCGGCGGATCGCGGTCATCCGAGTTCTCCCAATCAACGCCGGCCGATGCCGCCGAGGGCACCCCCGACGATTCCCATGAACGCGCGCGCTGCCTGCTCATTCTGAAGGCGTTGCTGCTCGGCCTGTCGCTGGCCTTCCAGCAGGCGTTCGACTGCCTCGGCCGCATCGCGGTGTCCCATCGACGCCGCGCGCTTGAAGAGCCGAAACGCCTCATCGGGACCAGATCCCTCGACCCGGCCTTTCGAGATCATCGTCGCCAGGCTGACCATGGCGTCCGGATCACCCAGGGTGGCACCCTGCCGGAAGCTCGCGACGGCCCCCGCCACATCATTGCGGCCGACCCGGGTGTCCAGAAGAGCCCAACCGAAATTGTCGTAGGCTGCACGGTAGTTCTGCCGCATCAGCACCTGCAGCAGAGGCAGCGCCCGTTTCGGATCCGACGTCTGGTAGGCCCGGGCGAGCTGGTAGCGATAGCGCCGCTCCTCAGGGTACTGCCGGGCGGCAATCTCGCAGGCTTCGATCGCCTGGGTACCCGCCCCCTTGAGGACATCCCACGAAACTCCCGGCAGCGCCCTCGGGCGATCCTGATCGTACAGGCCTGCCGCAGACTGGTCGCACAGATCGCCCGCCCGCGCGATCTTCGCTTGGCGCTGGGTTTCCGCCTCCCGCTGGGCGGCCTCGCGTTGGGCACGCTCCACGGCCTCCCGCTTCGCCCGTTCGACGCTCTGCCGCCACTCCGTCACGACCTTTCGATCGACGATGAGCAGCTTGTCGCCAGTTCGCGGGTGGAAACCAGAATTGTCGAAGAATTCGTACGCAAGACCGTCGCGCCAGTACCAGACCCGCGGTTGCCCGGTGACGGGATCGAACCAAGCCGCGCTCGTCGGATCCACGGGTTTCGGCGGCCGCAGGCGTCGATCCGCGCGCTCCTGCTCTTCCTTCTTCGCGGCCTGCGATTTCGGCACGCAGACCGTTACCTCGGACTTGATCGAGAGGGAGCCGCCGGCATCACCATCCTTCCGGTTCTCGTCGAGAACCTTCAGCCGAACCAATCCGGCGAGATTGGTTTGCTCGAATTGCTTGAAGCGCTGCTCGGCATCACTGTTCACGATCTCCGCGCGGTTCTCGCGTGACGACTTCACCTCGAACCCGATTACTTGGCCGATGGCGATCTGATTGATGCGGTCCAGGGCGCGCTTTCTCGCCGCATCCATGTCGGACCATGTGCCATAAGCCTCCTCGACGGTGACCGGAACCGTCTCCTGCCGGACGCACTCGCTCTCATCGTAGGCATGGACGGGTCCGATTGTGAGGAGCAGTGCCCCAACGCCCGCCAGCACCAACGGGGCGCGGCAAGTCAGCTTTCCCGCAGCTTTGTTGCGGCCTGGAACGGCGCGCGTTTCGCTGATCTGCGTTTGGAGTCTGAGCACGTTCGCGCGGCCATCAACGAAAAACCGTATCCGCGACTTCTGCCATGCACTTGCCCGCAGGCACGACATGTTCTTCTCGGTAAGATTGGATTTTCCCCAGTAATTACCTTAAGGTTGATGCCAGGTCGCCGGGCTCAAACCAGCTCGACCGGAAACCGCGCGGTCGGGTTCACGAATTCGTCCTGCGCGGCCACCGTCAGAATCTCCCGGGACCCCGCCTCGGCGGTGCGCTTGAGCAACCCGTAGACCGAAGCCGCCGCCGCGCCGAGGGCCGCCTCCGCCGAGCCTGTGCGGGCATAGTGCACCAGGAACAGGGCCGCGATGCAGTCGCCCGCCCCGTTCACCGCGAGGTCCAGCCGCGGGGTGCGGACCCGGAACACCCGGCCCTCCGTGCCCGCGAGCAGGTCGATGCTGTCGACGGGCGTGTCGGCGCAGAGCGCCGAGGTGACCAGGACAACCCGGGGGCCGCGGGCCTGGAGCGCCGCGATCGCCGCGGCGGCCTCGGCCAGCGTGCCGCTCGGCAGACCGGTGAGGCGGCCGAGTTCGAACTGGTTGGGGGTGAGGATGTCGGCCTCCGGCACCGCGCGCTCGCGCAGGAATGCCTCGATGCCCGGACGCACGTAGACGCCCTCCTCCACGTCGCCGATCACCGGGTCGCAGCAATAGAGCGCTTGGCGGTTCGCCGCGCGGACGGCGGTCACCGCCTCCAGGATCGCGGCCCCGATCTCGGCCGACCCCATGTAGCCCGACAGCACCGCGTCGCAGGTGGGCAGCATCCCGCGCTCGCCGATGCCCTGCACCACGTCGCGGATCATCGCCGCATCGAAGACCGGGCCGCGCCACGACCCGTAGCCGGTGTGGTTGGAGAACTGCACCGTGTGGACCGGCCAGACCTCCACCCCGAGCCGCTGCATCGGGAACACCGCGGAGGCGTTGCCGACATGGCCGTAGGCGACGTGGGACTGGATCGACAGGACGTTCAACGCCGGACTCGCTCGTTGTCCCGCTACGGTTAGCCGGTTCCCGCGCCGCCTGCACCCCTATCCCTTGCCGCCCTCCCCCGCGCGCCTCAGATGGGACCGACCCTTCTCCCACCCGCCGAGCCCCATGGACATCGAAGCCCTGCGCACCACGACCCTCGCGTTCATCGAGGCGCACAAGGTCTGGACGCCGTTCATCGCGGGCGGACTCGCCTTCTGCGAATCGATCGCGATCCTGTCGCTGTTCGTGCCGGCGACCGTGATCCTGGTCGGGATCGGCGCCCTGGTGGGCGGCGCCGACATCCCGTTCTGGCCGGTGGTCCTGGGAGCCGCCCTCGGGGCCGCGCTGGGGGACTGGATCTCCTACGAGGCCGGGCGCTGGTTCGGGCCGGGGGCGAAGACCAAGTGGCCGCTGCGGCGCTATCCCGACCTCATGGCGCGGGCCGAGGCCTTCATCGGGCGCTGGGGCATCGCCGCTGTGGCGCTCGGGCGGTTCTTCGGCCCGGCCCGCGCCCTCGTCCCGCTCTTCGCCGGCATCCTCGGCCTGTCCCGGCTGCCGTTCCAGGTGGCCAACGTCGCCTCGGCCCTGGTCTGGGCCTTCGTGCTCCTGGCCCCCGGGGCCGGCCTGCTGACGTGGCTCGATCGATGATCTGGCTCGATCGATGATCCGGCGCGACCGCTGATGCGCCGCTTCCCGCCCGAACGGATCGTCTGCCTCACCGAGGAGACCGTCGAGACCCTGTACCTGCTGGGCGCGGAGGACCGGATCGTCGGCGTCTCGGGCTACGCGGTGCGCCCGCCGCGGGTCCGCCGGGAGAAGCCCCGCGTCTCGGCCTTCACGAGTGCCGACATCCCGAAGATCCTGGCGCTGGCGCCGGACCTCGTCCTCGCCTTCTCGGACCTCCAGGCCGACATCGTCGCCGACCTCGCCCGGGCGGGGGTGGCGGTCCACCTGTTCAACCAGCGCGACGTGGCGGGCTGCCTCGCCATGATCCGCACCCTCGGCGCCCTGGTCGGGATGCCGGGGCCGGCCGAAGTTCTGGCGGCCGGCTTCGAGGCACGGCTGGCGGAGGCGGACGCGGCGACGCGGAACCGTCCGCCCCTGCGGGTGTACTTCGAGGAATGGGACGCGCCGATGATCTCCGGCATCGGCTGGGTCTCGGACCTGATCGGCCTCGCGGGCGGCCGGGACGTGTTTCCGGATCTGAGCCGGCAACCGGCCGCGAAGGACCGGATCGTCACGTCCGAGCAGGTGATCGCGGCCGCGCCCGAGGTGATCCTCGCCTCCTGGTGCGGCAAGCGGGTCAACATCGCGCGCATCCGATCCAGGCCCGGCTGGGATTCGATTCCGGCCGTGCGCGACGGGCGCATCCACGAGATCAAGGCGCCGCTGATCCTGCAGCCCGGCCCGGCCGCGCTCACCGACGGATTCGATGCGATCCGGGCCTGCCTGGCGTGACGGGGCCGGGGTGATGCCGCGCCGCAGGTGACGGATGGCGCCCGGATTGGCAGGATGTCCCGATTCGGTACAGACGCATCCCCCGAGATTGATGTCCGCTTCCCTCGGCCTTCCCGACAGTGCCCCCCCGGCCGTCGAGGCGCTGCTGCCGCCCGACCGGCGGCAATCGCCCACGGCCCTGCGCATCCAGCGCGGCGTGCGCCGGCTGTTCTCCGAGATGGGCTGCGTCACCCTGCCGGAATTCTCCCTCGTCAACGGCCGCCGGGCCGACGTGATCGCGCTGTGCGGCGCTGGCAAGCTCACCATCGTGGAGATCAAGTCGAGCGTGGCGGATTTCCGCGCCGACCGGAAATGGCCGGATTACCGCGACTTCTGCGACCGCTTCTTCTTTGCCATCCCCGAGGACGTGCCGGAGACCCTGATCCCGGAGGAATGCGGCCTGATCGTCGCCGACGCCTACGGGGCCGGGATCCTGCGGGCGCCACCCGAGCATCCCCTGAGCGGCGCCCGCCGCAAGGCCGTGACGCTGCGCTTCGCCCACAGCGCGGCGCGCATCCTCCACGCGCTGGCCGATCCCGGCGCGGTGCGGGAGGGGGCGCTGTAGCGTGCCGCGTTCCGACGCCTTCGGTCCCTGACTCGATCGGAGGTGGGAGGCGGCCGCGAAACCCGGTCCGTCGTCGCGTGCGGCCGGGTGCTGCGGTCCCGCCGGCCTCAGGGCGTCGTGAGACCCGCGCGTGGAGCGCCCCGGCCCGGTGTTCATCGGGGCGTAAAACGTCCTAGAACGGCCGCGCTTGCCGGAATTCCGGCGCCGGGACTGATCGATCCATGACATCCGTCGCCCTGTTCGAACTGATCCTCGGTCTCCTCGGGGCAGCCCTGCTGTTGTCGCTCGCGGCCGGGCGCCTCGGTTTCCCGCCGGCCGCCGCCCTGGTCGTCGGCGGCATGGCGCTCGCCGTGGCCCCGGGCCTGCCGGCCTTCGATCTCGACCCGGACCTGATCATGGTCCTGTTCCTGCCGCCGCTCCTGCTCGAATCCGCCTACTTCACCGTGTGGCGCGACTTCCGGGCGAGCCTCGGACCGATCCTGTCCCTGTCGCTGGGCGCGGTCGTGTTCACGACGCTGATCGTCGGGCTCGTCGCCCACGCGGTGATGCCGGCGCTCCCCTGGGCGGCCTGCTTCGCCCTCGGCGCCATCGTCTCGCCGCCGGACGCGGTGGCCGCCAAGGCCGTCCTCGCCCGGGTCGCCCTGCCCCGCCGGATGATCACGATCCTGGAGGGCGAGAGCCTCGTCAACGACGCCTCGGGCCTCGTCCTCTACCGCTTCGCCGTGGCGGCCGCGCTCACGGGCAGCTTCAGCGCCTGGGCCGCGGCCGGCAGCTTCGCGTGGCTCGCGGTGGCGGGTATCGCGGTCGGGCTCGCCTGCGGTCTGGCGGTGAACGCCGGGATGCGGCGGCTGCACGACGCCAATGCCATCACGGTGCTGAGCTTCCTCGCCGCCTACGTCGCCTACCTTCTGGCCGAGGAGGTCCACGCCTCCGGCGTCCTCGCCGTGGTGGCCTGCGGCCTGATGATGGGCGGCCGGGAGCACGAGACCTTCGACGCCCAGGCCCGCCGCCATTCCGTGGCGGTGTGGGAATTCGTGGTGTTCGTGCTGGAGGCCCTGGTCTTCGTGCTGATCGGGCTGGCGCTCCGCGGCGTGCTGGCCCGGACCGGCGGCGCGCTCGGATCGCTCCCGGCGGGGTTGCCGCTGGCCTTCGCCGTCACGGCGGCCTGCGTGGCCGCCCGCTTCCTGTGGGTGTTCCCGGCCGTCTACCTCCGCCGGATCCTCTCGGCCCGGGTGCGGGCGCGGGAGGCCGCCCCGAACCCGGCGGTGCCGCTGATCGTCGGCTGGGCCGGCATGCGCGGGGTCGTGACCCTCGCGGCCGCCCTGGCGCTGCCGGCGGACTTCCCGGGCCGCGACGCCATCCTGGTCGCGGCCTTCGTGGTGATCCTGTTCACCGTGCTGGTCCAGGGCACGACGCTCGGGGCGCTGATCCGCCGGCTCCGGCTCGATCCGGCGAGCCACCTGCCCGACGGCCATCTCGACACGCCGATGGCCCGCGTCCTCGTGAACGAGGCGGGTCTCGCCGCCCTGGAGGGCCTGGTGTTTCCCGAGACCGGGGCGCTCCAGCACCCGCGCCTCGTGGAGGAGTACCGCCGGAGGGTCCGGGCCACGTCCCGGGACCGCGACGAGCGGAAAGCCCTGGCCTCCGAGAAGCGCGAGCATTTCGCCGCCGCGCTCCTCGCAGTCCGGTCCGGTCGGTCGGCGCTGATCGACCTGCACCGGGAGAACCGGATCCACAGCTCGGTCCTGCGGCACTTGGAGGCGGAGATCGACTTGGAGGAACTTCACCTCAAGCGCCTGGCCGGCACCGCGCCGGCCCACGCGTGATCCGGGGCGCCGACCTCAGTGGGCCGCGCAGCCATCCGCCGGCTGGCCGTAGCCGCTGTAGACGACCCGCACCTTGCGCAGGCAGGTCGCCGCAGCCTTGGGCGCGGCCGTCACGGGGGTGACGTCCACCGGCTCGACCCGCAGGGTCGCGGCGACGGGCTGGTCCTCCGGCGTGGCCAGCGCGCGGCTGGCGCTCATCACGAAGGGCGTGGCGGCCAGGGACGAGATGGCGAGCGCGGCGAAGACGGCGATGTTCTTGCGGCCGAAGGTGCTAACGGTGCGAGCATTGCGCATGAGTGGTCGTCCGACGTATTCGTTCGGCAGCGCTGAGGTGCCGAGATCCCCTGTTGCGCTGATAACTTGGCCGTCAGCTCGGCGGTTCCGGGTTATTGCCCAAAAACCGCCACGCTTGGGTGTCCCGCCGCACGCGGAAGCCGGCGCTCAAAGAATCTTGCGGTACTGCACGAAGCCCGATTTCTCGGCGATCCGGTCGTAGAGCTGCATCGCGTCCGTATTGGTCTCGTGCGTCAGCCAGTGGACGCGGGCGCAGCCGGCGGCCGTCGCGGCGTCGCAGACATGCGCGATCAATTGCCGCCCGATCCCGAGGCCCCGGGTCCCGTCCGCCACGAACAGATCCTGCAGGTAGCAGTAATCTCCGATCGTCCAGGCCGAGCGGTGGCGGATGTGGTGGACGAGGCCGACGGCTTCGGCCCCGCGCCAGGCCAGGGCACCGTCGACCGGCTCGGCCGGGTCGTTGAGGCGCTGCCACGTCGTGTCCGTGACGGCCTCCGACAGGTCGACCTTGTAGAAGGCCTGATAGCCCTGCCAGAGCGGCCGCCACGCCTCCCGGTCGCCGGGTCCGATCGGGCGAATCGCGATGCCGGCGGTGCCGCTGTCCATGATGTCCTCCGGTTCTCCGAGGCGATCCGACCATCATCCGGTCCGCCCGCGCAACCCGGGCCGGCCGGGACGCTTGGCCCTTCGCCCGAGACCCCACTTCTTGCACCCCCGGCCGCCCGCACCTAAACCGGCCCGCCGGCGGCCCGATCCGCCGCGCGAGCCCGAGCCACCGAGACCGATGTCCCAGACAAAATCCTTCCAGGGTCTGATCCTGACGCTTCAGGAATTCTGGGCGGCGCAGGGCTGCGTGATCCTCCAGCCCTACGACATGGAGGTCGGCGCCGGCACGTTCCATCCGGCCACGACCCTGCGTGCGCTCGGCCCGAAGCCGTGGAAGGCGGCCTATGTCCAGCCCTCGCGCCGGCCCAAGGACGGCCGCTACGGCGAGAACCCCAACCGGCTCCAGCACTATTACCAGTTCCAGGTGATCCTGAAGCCGAACCCGCCGAACCTGCAGGAGCTCTACCTCGCCTCGCTCGCCGCCATCGGCGTCGACCTGAAGCTCCACGACATCCGCTTCGTCGAGGACGATTGGGAGAGCCCGACGCTCGGCGCCTGGGGCCTCGGCTGGGAGTGCTGGTGCGACGGGATGGAGGTCTCGCAGTTCACCTATTTCCAGCAGGTCGCGGGCTTCGAATGCGCCCCGGTGGCCGGCGAGCTGACCTACGGGCTGGAGCGGCTCGCCATGTACGTCCAGGGCGTCGAGAACGTCTACGACCTCGACTTCAACGGCGCCGAGGGCGCCGACCGGATCACCTACGGCGACGTCTTCCTGCAGGCCGAGCAGGAATATTCCCGCCACAACTTCGAGGCGGCCGATACCGCCATGCTGTTCCGCCAGTTCACCGACGCGGAGGCCGCCTGCCGGTCCTACCTCGCGGCGGGCGCGCCCACCGCCGAGGGCGAGCGCCACCGGATGGCGCAGCCGGCCTACGACCAGTGCATCAAGGCGAGCCACGTCTTCAACCTGCTCGACGCGCGCGGCGTGATCTCGGTGACGGAGCGCCAGAGCTACATCCTGCGGGTGCGGGACTTGGCCAAGGCCTGCGGGGCGGCCTGGCTGAAGACCGCGGCCGGGGGCGCGTGAGCTCCGGGCTTCGGTGGTTCGTCACCTTTGCGGCACAGCCGTAGGTTTCCGAGCGGCAGCCGTCCTTGCGAATGGAGTCACGCGATCCAGGGGGGGCTCCGCGTCTCGGGACGTTGCGTTCTGTCCCTCGGTCGCGTCGCGGCGCCCGCGATGACGGCATGTTGGATTGCGGAGCCCCTTGAGGCTTCGCGCGTTGCAACACCCGCCAATCGGCGCGCTCCGGCGCGTCCGCAGACGCGGGAATTTCCTGATGAAGAAGACGCTCCTCGCCCTTAGCCTCCTCGGTTTCGGCCTCGCCCCCGCGCTGGCGGCCGATCCCGGCCCGGAGGCCGTGGTCAAGAAGCTCTATGCCGAGCCGCACCCGAATCACTCCACCGTCTACACGAAGCGCCTGCAGGGCCTGTTCGACGCCGACGCCAAGCAGGCCAACGGCGCCGCCGGCAACCTCGACTTCGACTTCCGCCTCAATGGCGAGCCCCTGAAGCCCGACACTGTCAAGAACCTGACCTTCAAGGAGGCCACCGAGGGCAAGGACCAAGCGAAGGTCACGGTGGAGCGCAAGGGCGGGGACGGTTCCAAGTCCATCGTGTACGACCTCGTGCGCGAGGATGGCGGGTGGAAGGTGTCCGACGCCCACGCGATCGGCGACCGGAAATGGCAGCTCTCGACCATCCTCAAGGGCGAGGCGCACTGAGCGGGCCAAGCGGCCCGGCCTTCCGACCCTCGACAGGGGTGCGGCGCGGCGATATGGCCGCCCCATGCCCGACCTCCTGCTCGAACTCCGCTCGGAAGAGATCCCCGCCCGCATGCAGCGGCGCGCGGCGGAGGATCTCAAGAAGCTCGTGACCGACGCCCTGGTGGCGCGCGGTTTCCTGTACGAGGGCGCCAAGGCGTTCTCGACGCCGCGCCGGCTGGCGCTGCACGTCGCCGGCCTGCCCCCCCGGGGCGAGGCAGTCCGGGAGGAACGCAGAGGCCCGCGGGTCGGCGCCCCCGAGGCGGCGGTCCAGGGCTTCCTCAAGGGTGCGGGGCTGACGAGCCTGGACCAGGCCAGCACCGTCACCGATCCCAAGAAGGGCGAGTTCTACCTCGCGGTGATCGAGCGGCCCGGCCGCGAGACGCTGGACGTGCTGGCCGAACTCCTGCCCGAGATCATCCGGACCTTCCCCTGGCCGAAATCGATGCGCTGGGGCGCGGCTTCGGCCGAGCCGGGCGCCTTGCGCTGGGTGCGCCCGCTGCAGTCGATCGTCGCGACGTTCGGGCCGGAGACCGAGACCCCGGAGGTCGTGCCGTTCGCGGTCGGCGGGATCGCTGCCGGCACGGTGACCTACGGCCACCGCTTCCTCGCCCCGGAGGCGATCGAGGTCCGCCGGTTCGACGACTATATCCAGGCCCTGGAGCGCGCGAAGGTCATCCTCGACCCCGAGCGGCGCAAGGACGTGATCCTGCACGACGCCCGCGACCTCGCCTTCGCCCGCGGCCTCGACCTCGTGGAGGACGAGGGGCTGCTGGACGAGGTGCCGGGTCTCGTGGAATGGCCGGTGGTGCTGATGGGCTCGTTCGACGAGGCCTTCCTCGACATCCCCGCCGAGGCGATCCGCGCCACCATCCGGGCGAACCAGAAGTGCTTCGTGCTGCGCAAGGGCGGCTCGGAGGCTCTGGCCCCGGCCTTCATCCTGGTCTCGAACCTCGTCGCCAGCGACGGCGGCCAGGCGATCACCGCCGGCAACGAGCGAGTGGTCCGGGCGCGCCTGTCGGACGCGAAGTTCTTCTGGGAGACCGACAAGGCGATCCGCCTGCAGGACCGGCTGCCGAAGCTCGACAGCATCGTCTTCCACGAGAAGCTGGGGACGCAGGGTGAGCGGATCGCGCGCATCGCGGCGCTGGCAAAGGACCTCGCGCCGCGCGTGGGGGCCGATCCGGCACGCGCCGAGCGCGCGGCGCGCCTCGCCAAGGCCGATCTCGTCACCGAGATGGTCGGCGAGTTCCCGGAACTCCAGGGGCTGATGGGACGCAAATACGCGGCGCTCCAGGGCGAGCATGACAGCGTCTGCGCGGCCATCGAGGAGCACTACAAGCCTGTCGGTCCTTCCGATCGGGTGCCCGGCGACCCGGTCTCCATCGCGGTGGCGCTCGCCGACAAGCTCGATACGCTGGTGGGGTTTTGGGCAATCGACGAGAAGCCCACGGGGAGCAAGGATCCGTATGCGCWGCGGCGGGCAGCGCTGGGGGTGATCCGGTTAATCTTAGAAAATCGCATTCGAATCGGTGTGCTTGAAACACTGCATATATCGGGCGAGATGTATCTTGATCGTCGCGCCTTCTCTGACCTCAGAAGGGTCGAAAAGCAGGCGCAAGATTTTGAAATTCAAGGCTTTGGCGCTGCGGACGCGGAACGTAATTTGCGCGCTCTGGAGAAGCAAAACGAAATTGGCGCTGATAGGGCAGGAGATTTCATCGCCAAATTGGTCGCAATGGAAATCGATCTCCTCGCCTTCTTCGCCGACCGCCTCAAAGTCTACCTCCGCGACCAGGGCGCCCGCCACGACCTGATCGACGCCGTCTTCGCCCTGCCCGGCCAGGACGACCTGCTGATGGTGGTCCGCCGGGTCGAAGCCCTCGGGCAATTCCTAGACACCGAGAACGGGAAGAACCTGTTGGCCGGCTACAAGCGGGCGGCCAACATCCTGCGCATCGAGGAGAAGAAGGACGGCCGCGCTTACGATGCCGAGCCCGATGCCGCCCTCGCCGCCGCGGGCGAGCCGGCCGAGCGGGCGCTGGCCGAGGCCCTGACGAAGGCGCGGGAGACCGCCTCGGCGGCCGTGGCGCGTGAGGATTTCGCCGGGGCCATGCAGGCGCTCTCCACGCTCCGCGCGCCGGTGGACGCGTTCTTCCAGGACGTGACCGTCAACGCTCCCGATCCAAAACTCCGCGAGAACCGCCTGCTGCTGCTCAACGCGCTCCGCGCTGCGACGCGCGAGGTGGCGGAGTTCGCGAGGATCGAGGGGTGAGCCGCACGACCCCCTCGCTCCCACCCGCGCCCTCATCCTGAGGCGCCGGAGCGTAGCGGAGGCCTAGAAGGAGGGCATCAGGGATCGGTACGGCTTCTGGAGGGCTCCTTCGAGGCTCGCTGCGCTCGCACCTCAGGATCAGGTGGTTTGATGGGAGAGCGAGCCCACCGCCCTCACCCGTGATCGTGCCCGGCGTGATCCTCCGGCTCCGGCAGGGTCAGGCCGAAATGGCTCACCAGATCGGCCACCTGCCCCGGGCTGAGCTGYCGCGGGTTGAGGTTGCGGAGCAGCAAATACAGCTTGGCGGTCTCCTCCAGCTCCTCGGTGGCGAAGACCGCGCCCTCCAGGCTGTCCCCGGCCACCACCGGGCCGTGATTGGCGAGCAGCACCGAGCTGTACTTCCCCGCCAAGCCCCGGATCGCCTCCGCCACCGCCGGGTCGCCCGGCCGGTAATACGGCACCAGCGCCGTGCCGCCGGTGCGCATCAGGTAGTAGGGCGTCAGCGGCGGCAGCACCTGCCGCGGGTCGATCTCCGGCAGCATCGAGACCGCCACCGCGTGGGTCGAGTGCAGGTGGACGATGGCCTTGGCGCTCCCCCGGCTCTCGTAGAGCGCCGTATGCAGCGGGATCTCCTTGGTCGGCTTGTCGCCCGAGACGAGCCGGCCGGCCTCGTCGAGCCGCGAGATCCGCGCCGGGTCGAGGAAGCCGAGCGACGCGTTGGTCGGCGTCACCAGCCAGCCGCCGTCGGGCAGGCGCAGCGAGATGTTGCCCGACGAGCCCGGCGTCAGGCCGCGCTCGAACAGGGAGCGGCCATAGCGGCAGATCTCCTCGCGCAGCCGGCTCTCGTCGCTCATGCGGTCGCTCCCTCGATCAGCTCGAACCCGAGATCGATTCTTTTGGGACTCTCACCCGTCAGGCAGGCGGCCGCCCGACGGCCGATCTCCAGGCGCGGCGTGCGCACCGTCGACAGGGGCTGGGGCATCGCCGCCGCGAAGTCGAGCCCGTTGAAGCCGAACAGGGCGATCCGCCCCGGAACGGGAAGCCCCGCCGACAGGCAGGCGAAGTAGCCGCCGAGCGCCATGTCGTCGTTGGAGAAGTAGACGGCATCGAGATCCGGGTGGCGCGCCAGCAGCGCCTCCAGCCCGGCCCGGCCCGAGGCCGGCGAGGACGGGCCGGGCCGGATCTCCCGGCCCTGGAGCCCCAGTCCGGCCTCGCCCAGGGCTTCCTCGAACCCGGCCAGCCGCTTGCCCGCCCGCAGGTCGACCGCGAGATCGTGCCCGAGATAGGCGATCCGGCGGTAGCCCCGCGCGACGAGGTGCCGGGCGCTCGCCGCCCCCACGGCCCGGTTGGAGAAGCCGACCACGGTGTCGATCCCGTCGCCATCCATGTCGATCATCTCGACGACGCGCACGCCCGCGGCCTTGGCCAGGGCCGCCGTTCCAGGCGTGTGCTCCAGCCCGGTGAGCAGCAGCGCCGCTGGCCGCCACGAGAGCAGCGCGGCGGCCAGCGCCTCCTCCCGGTCTGGGTCGTAGTCGCTGACGCCGATCACGCAGGGGATGCCCTCGGCATCCAGGGCCGCGGTCAGCCCGCGCAGCAGGTCGGGGAAGACCACGTTGGCGAGCGAGGGGATGACGACGCCCACGAGCCGCGCGCTCGCCCCCTGCCCGGCGAGGCTGCCGGCGAGGCGATTCGGCACGTAGCCGAGCCGGGCCACCGCCTCGGCCACCCGCTCGCCGGCGCGCTTCGAATAGGAGCCGTGGTTACGCAGGACCCGCGAGACCGTGCTCTCGCCCACCCCGGCCGCGCGGGCGACGTCGGTGAGCGTCACGAGCCGCCCCGGCGGCTGAATGTCGTCCATGGCCCCGCTTCTCCCGCCCGGCGCGGCGCCTTCATGCGATGACCGCACGGCGATCCAGACGAGTCCGGATGGCCGCGGGTCCCCTCTCCCGTGCGGGAGAGGGACAGGGTGAGGGATGGACAGCTTCCGGATCAGGCTCGACGTGAACGCGCGGCGATGGCGTGCTCAGTCCTGCTCCTTCTCGACCCTCACCCCAACCCTCTCTCGCACGGGAGAGGGGGCCCGTCGCGCCTGTCATCGTCGTCGCGCTGACCCGACATAGCCGCCTGCATTATGTCGCACAACCTGATTGGCAGCGCTGCCAATTTACGCTATCGCTCCGCGCAGCGCCGCCTTTCGAGCGACGAAGAGCACTATTTGTCCGGACGCGGGATCGTGCGGACCAGGGAGAACGCGATGCCGGTCCAAGCCGCCCCGCTGGGGGGCGCCACCGCCCCCACGGACGAGAAGTCCTTCGCCGACCGCACCTACGGGAAGGTGTTCTGGCGCCTCGTGCCGTTCCTGATGCTCTGCTACGTGGTGGCGTATCTCGACCGGGTGAATGTCGGCTTCGCCAAGCTCCAGATGTCCCAGGAGCTGAAGTTCTCCGAGACGGTCTACGGGCTGGGCGCCGGGATCTTCTTCCTCGGCTACTTCCTGTTCGAGGTGCCCTCGAACGTGATCCTCCACCGGGTCGGCGCCCGGGTCTGGATCGCCCGGATCATGATTACCTGGGGATTGATCTCCGGCGCGTTCCTGTTCGTGAACTCCGAGTGGAGCTTCTACGGGATGCGCTTCCTGCTCGGCCTCGCCGAGGCCGGCTTCTATCCGGGCGTGATCCTCTACACGACCTCCTGGTTCCCGGCCCATCGCCGCGCCAAGGTGATCGCGGTGTTCATGGCGGCGATCCCGATCTCGGGCATCTTCGGCAATCCGCTCTCCGGCTGGATCATGGACGCGCTCAACGGCACCCACGGCCTGTCCGGCTGGCAGTGGATGTTCCTGATCGAGGCGGTGCCCGCGGTGCTGATCGGTGTCGCCGTGTTCCTCTACCTCGACAACCGCCCCGCTGAAGCGAAATGGCTGACCGACGCCGAGAAGCAGCTCCTGGAGCGCGACATCGCCGCCGACAACCACGGCAAGGAATCGAGCCCGCACTCGATCGCCACCGTGTTCCGCAACGGCCGCGTGTGGTTCATGAGCCTGATCTACTTCGCCTTCGTCACCGGCCAGTACGGCCTGACCTTCTGGATGCCGACGATCGTCAAGGCGTCGGGGGTGCAGGGCAACCTCAACATCGGCCTGATCAGCGCGATCCCGTTCCTGTGCGCGGCCGTCGTGATGGTCCTGTGCGGCCTGAGCGCGGACCGGATGCGCGAGCGGCGCTGGCACCTGATCGTCCCGGCCCTGCTCGGCGCCGTCGGCTTCGTGGTCTCGGCGAGCGCGGGCTCGACCATGGTCGCGGTGGCGGCGCTCTCGGTGGCGGCGGCCGGCGTGCTGACCTGCTCGCCCCTGTTCTGGTCCCTGCCCACCGCCTTCCTGAGCGGCGCGGGCGCGGCGGCCGGCATCGCGCTGATCAACTCGGTGGGGAACCTGGCCGGCTTCGTCAGCCCCTACGTGATCGGGGCGCTGCGCGATGCCACCGGCAGCACCGCCGCCGGCATGTACGCCCTGGCCGCGATGCTGGTGGTCGGCGCGGTCTGTGTGTTCGTCACGCCGGCCCGGATGGTCAACCGCTGACCTGCGATCCGGGCGCGACCTGCCCCCTCTCCCGTGCGGGAGAGGGGACCCGCGCCTCACGCGGTGACGAAGAGCCGCCCTCCCCCCTCACGTAGGATCCGCCCCCGATGACCAACGCAACACACCGCGCCGCGGTGATCGGCCTGGGCTCCATGGGCTCCGGCATGGCCGGCTCGCTCCTCCGGGCGGGTTTTTCCGTGGCTGCCTGCGACGTGAACCCGGATGCGGTGGCGCGCTTCGCGGCCGCCGGCGGCCGGGGCGCGGCCAACCCCGCCGAGGCGGCGCGCGACGCCGACGTGGTGGTGAGCGTGGTGGTCAACGCCGCCCAGACCGAGGCGGTGCTGTTCGGCGAGAACGGCGCGGCCGCCGCGATGCCCGAGGGCGCGGTGTTCGTCTCCTCCGCCACGATGGACCCCGCCGTCGCCCGGGCTCTCGCCGCCCGGCTGGAGGCCACCGGCCGCCACTATCTCGACGCTCCGATGAGCGGCGGCGCCGCCCGCGCGGCCGATGGTGGCCTGACCTTCCTGGCCTCGGGCTCGGCGGCGGCCTTCGCCAAGGCGCGCCCGGCCCTCGATGCCATGGCGGGCACGCTCTACGAACTCGGCGATGCGGCCGGCCAGGGCGCGGCCTTCAAGATGATCAACCAGCTGCTCGCGGGCGTCCACATCGCCGCCGCCTGCGAGGCGATGGCCTTCGCCGCCAAGCAGGGTCTCGATCTTCGGCGCGTCTACGAGGTGATCACCAAGTCCGCCGGCAATTCGTGGATGTTCGAGAACCGGGTGCCCCACATCCTCGACGCGGATTACAGCCCGAAGAGCGCAGTCGACATCTTCGTCAAGGATCTCGGCATCGTGCAGGACATGGCCCGGGCGGAGAAGTATCCGGTCCCGGTGGCGGCGGCGGCCCTGCAGATGTTCCTGATGGCGTCGGGCGCCGGCATGGGTCGGGACGACGACGCCTCCGTGGCGCGGCTCTACGCGCAGGTCTCGGGGGCGAAGCTGCCGGGGACGAAGTGATCAGCGCCGATCCCGCCCTCCGCCTCAACCTGAGGTGACCGCGCAGCGGACCTCGACGGAGGGCTCCAGGGATCGCAGGGCTGGCTGGAGGGCTCCTTCGAAGCCTCCGCTCCGCTCCGGCACCTCAGGATGAGGGCACGGGTTAGATGATGGTCCGCTGAGCGGATCGTCGCGTTTCAAGGATCGGGCAGGGAGTCCCAAAAGAATGCCGCGCTTTGCCGCCAACCTGAGCCTGATGTTCAACGAGGTGCCGTTCCTCGACCGGTTCGAGGCCGCGGCCCGGGCCGGCTTCGACGCGGTCGAGTTCCTGTTCCCCTACGAGCACCCGCCGGAGGCCATCGGCGCGCGGCTCCGGGACAACGGCCTGACGCAGGCGCTGTTCAACCTGCCGCCGGGCGATTTTGCGACGGGCGAGCGCGGCATCGCAGCGTTCCCCGAGCGGTTCGACGAGTTGAAGGCGGGGGTCGATACGGCCTTGCGCTACGCCGAGGCGACCGGCGTCGGCCGGCTCCACCTCATGGCGGGCCTCGCACGCTGGGACGATCCCAAGGCGGTCGAAGCCTACCGCCGGGCCGTGACCTGGACGGCCGAGCGCTTGGCGCCGGCCGGCCTCGATCTCGTCCTGGAGCCGATCAACGGCCGGAACATGCCGGGCTACTTCCTCAACGATTTCGGCCGGGCCGCGGACCTGATCCGCGACCTCGCGCTGCCGAACCTCAAGCTGCAGTTCGACCTCTACCATTGCCAGATCCTGCACGGCGACGTGACCATGCGGCTGCGCGCCCTGATGCCGATCATCGGCCACGTCCAGACCGCGAGCGTGCCCGAGCGGCATGAGCCCGGAACCGGCGAGATGAACGACGCCTTCCTGTTCGACGAGCTGGACCGGCTCGGCTACCGCGGCTTCGTCGGCTGCGAGTACATCCCGGCCGCCGACACCGTCGCGGGCCTCGGCTGGCTCGCCGCCTACAAGGAGAGTGCCCGATGAGCCTCGCGCTGGGCTGCGTCGCCGACGACTATACGGGGGCCTCGGACCTCGCCAACACGCTGACCAAGGCGGGCCTGCGCACGATCCAGACCATCGGCGTGCCAGATGAGGGCCGCGCCCTGCCGGAGGCGGATGCGGTGGTGGTGGCGCTCAAGAGCCGCTCGATCCCGGCCGACGAGGCCGTGGCCCGCTCCCGCGAGGCGGAGGCCTGGCTGCGAGCCCGGGGCGCCGCCCACGTGATGTTCAAGGTCTGCTCGACCTTCGATTCGACGGATGCGGGCAATATCGGCCCGGTGATGGACGCCCTCCGGGCCGACGCGGGCGAGACCGTCGCCCTGGTCACGCCGGCGTTCCCGGAGACGGGGCGGAGCGTCTACCAGGGCAACCTGTTCGTGGGCGCCGTGCCGCTGAACGAGAGCCCGCTCAAGGATCACCCGCTCAACCCCATGCGCGACGCCAACCTCGTGCGCGTGCTCGGGCGCCAGAGCGGCAGTCCGGTCGGCCTGATCGACACCGCCACGGTCGCCCGGGGCGCGGAGGCCGTGGCCGCCCGTCTCGACGCCCTCGCCGCCGAGGGCAAGGGCGCGGCCATCGCGGACGCGATCTTCGACAGCGACCTCGAAGTGCTCGGGCGGGCGATCATCGACCGTAAATTCTCGGTCGGCGCTTCCGGGCTTGGGCTCGGGCTCGCCCGAGCGCTGGTCGCCACCGGACGCGGCGCCCGCGACGCCGCGGGTGCCGCCGTGGGCGAGCCGGTCGGCGGAACCTCGGCCTGCCTCGCCGGCAGCTGCTCCCAGGCGACCCTCCAGCAGGTCGCCGCCGCGGAGGCGATCATGCCGGTGCTGCGCATCGATCCGGCGCGGCTGCTCGCGGGCGCCGACGTGGTGGCCGAGGCCCTGGCCTTCGCGGAGGAGCGCCTCGCCGCCGGCCCGGTGCTGATCGCCTCCTCGGCGCCCCCCGACGCCGTGCGCGCCCTCCAGGCCGCGCACGGGGTCGACGCGGCCGGCCACGCCATCGAGGCGGCGCTGGCGGCGATCGCTGAGGGCCTTGTCGCCCGCGGGGTGCGGCGCCTGGTGGTGGCCGGGGGCGAGACCTCGGGCGCGGTGGTCGACCGGCTGGGCCTCACCGCCTTCCTGCTCGGGCCGGAAATCGCGGCGGGCGTGCCCGTCCTGCGAACCGCCGGACGTCCGGAGCCGATGCTGCTCGCCTTGAAATCCGGCAATTTCGGCGGCCCCGACTTCTTCGGCCGCGCCCTCGACATGATGGCCTGAGGCCGCATACTCCGACGAGAGGTTTCCCATGCACGCCCTGATTCTCGGCGCCGCCGGCATGATCGGCCGCCGCCTCGTGGACGCCCTGGTGAAGGACGGACAGGTGGGCGGCCAGACGCTCAGCGCCCTGACCCTGCTCGACGTGGTGCCGCCCGCGGCGCCAGCGGGCTTCTCCGGGCCGGTCCGGGCCGAGGCGTCGGACCTCACGGCCCCCGGCGCCGCCGAGGCCGCCATCGCCGAGCGGCCGGGGGTGATCTTCCACCTCGCCGCGGTGGTCTCCGGCGAGGCCGAAGCGAACCTCGAACTCGGATACCGGGTCAACCTCGACGGCACGCGCCTGCTCCTCGACGCGATCCGGCATGCCAGCGCGGTGGACGGCTACCGGCCGAAGCTGGTCTTCACCTCCTCGCTCGCCGTGTTCGGGCCCCCCTTCCCGAAGGTCATCCCGGACGACCACATCCTGCGCCCGGCCTCCTCGTACGGGGTCCAGAAGGCCATGGGCGAGCTGATGCTTGCCGACTACGCGCGGCGCGGCTTCCTCGACGGGATCGGCCTGCGGCTGCCGACCATCTGCGTGCGGCCGGGCAAGCCCAACAAGGCGGCGTCGGGCTTCTTCTCGGGCATCATCCGCGAGCCGCTGGCCGGCCAGGATGCGATCCTGCCGGTGCCCGACACGGTCCGGCACTGGTTCGCCAGCCCCGCCGCGGCGGTGGGCTTCCTCGTCCACGCGGCCGGGCTCGACCTCGCGGCGATCGGGCCCCGGATCAGCCTGACCATGCCGGGCGTCTCGGCGACCGTCGCCGAGGAGATCGAGGCCCTGCGCCGCGCGGCGGGCGACAAGGCCGTGGCGCTGATCCGGCGCGTCCCCGACGCCACCATCGCGCGGATCGTCGGCTCCTGGCCGGAGGCGTTCGAGCCGGAGGCGGCCCTCGCTCTGGGCTTCCGGGCGGATGCATCCTTCGACGCCATCGTGGCGCAGCACGTGGCCGAGTTCCACGGCGGCTGAGGCCCCGCTCGCCGTCATCGCGAGCGCAGCGAAGTGACCCAGGGCGGCGCGCCATTAAAGGACGCGGCGCTACTGGATTGCTTCGCTTCGCTCGCAGAGACGGCGGTGCCGAGATCTGCGACCCGGCATCACATGCGAACGGGCGGTCAGCCGAGCGCCGAGCGGATGTCGGTCTGCGGAAAGTCGTCGCCGACGTAGAGCAGCGGCAAGCCGTGCACCTGCGCGCAGGCATAGGCGAAGCAGTCGCCGAGGTTCAAGCGTGCGGGGTGGCGGCCCTTTCCGTAGCGGGCGTGGGCCGCGAGAGCCTGAGCGCTCACGGCCTCGGCGATGGGCACGATGCGCAGACCGGCGACGCGGATGAACGCATCGACTTCCGCCTCGGCCTCGGCCACGGACAATGCCTTCTTGCGTGCCACGGCGACCACCGTCTCGAAGATGGCGAGGCCCGAGGTGAGCGGTGTCACCGCGCCGTCGAGGCAGTCCAGCAGGACGGGGCGCTCCGGCTCCGCGGTCAGGATCGCCACGAGGGCCGAGGCGTCGACGAACATCACTCGTCGTTCAGGCTGTCGTAGAACGCCTTGTCAGCCTCGAGGCCCGTGCGCGGTACGGCATCCATCCTGTCGAGGAGGGGCTTCAGCCGTTCCGCGAGCGGCACGCGCCGCTTCAGTTCGTTCTCGAGCGCGATCCGCACCGCCTCGGTCTTGCTCACGCCGGCCCGCGATGCCAGCTTCTCGGCCAGCTGATTCACCTCTTCGCTGCGGATGTTGAGCGGCACGATCGCCTCCGTGTAGACATGCGAGGCTAGTGTCTACACATCCGCGCCGCAAGCCCGGTGCAGACACCCGATCAAGGATGCCGATGACCCGCCTCGACGAGGCCCGCGCCGCGCTGAAAAAAACCTTCGGCTACGAGGATTTCCGACCCGGCCAGGACGAGGTGATCGGCGCGGTGCTGGACGGCGCCGACGTGTTCGCCGTGATGCCCACGGGCTCGGGCAAGTCGATGACCTACCAGCTGCCGGCCCTGGTCGATCCGGGGCTGACCGTCGTGGTCTCGCCGCTCATCGCGCTGATGCACGATCAGGTGCAGCAGATGAAGAGCGTCGGCATCCAGGCCGCGACCCTCAATTCGACGGTGGGCGAGGCGGAATCCCGTGAGACTTGGCGCACCCTGCGCTCGGGCGACCTGCGGCTGCTGTTCGTCTCCCCCGAGCGCCTGCTCATGGACGGCTGCATCGAGGCCCTGCGCGGGGCCGGCGTCCGGCGGCTCGCGGTGGACGAGGCGCACTGCGTCTCGCAATGGGGCCACGATTTCCGGCCCGAATACCGGGAGATCGCCCGCGCCCGGACGGCGCTCGGCAACGTCCAGACCCTGGCGCTCACCGCCACCGCCGATGCCGCCACCCGGGCCGAGATCGCCGAGCGGCTGTTCCCGCAGGACCGGCCGCCGAAGATCTTCGTCCATTCCTTCGACCGGCCGAACATCCGCCTGACCTTCCAGCCGAAGGACAACCCGGCCCGGCAGATCGAGCGCTTCCTGAAGCACCGGAGGGCGGAGAGCGGGATCATCTACTGCTCCTCGCGCAAGCGCACCGAGCAGCTCGCCGAGACCCTCAAGAAGGACGGGTTCGACGCCCTGCCCTACCATGCCGGCCTCGACCAAGCGACGCGGATGCGCAACCAGGACCGGTTCCTGCAGGAGGACGGCGTGGTGATGACCGCCACCATCGCCTTCGGCATGGGCATCAACAAGCCGGACGTGCGCTTCGTCTGCCACGCCGACATGCCCAACAACGTCGAGGGCTACTACCAGGAGATCGGCCGGGCCGGGCGCGACGGGCTGCCCGCCGACACGCTGACCCTCTACGGCCTCGACGACATGGCGCTCCGCCGCCGCCAGATCGACGAGAAGGAGATCTCCGACGAGCGCCGCCGGGTCGAGCGGCGCAAGCTCGAGGCGATGATCACCCTGTGCGAGGGCGCCACCTGCCGGCGCCAGTCGCTGCTCGCCTATTTCGGCGAGGCGAGCGGCGCCTGCGGCCGCTGCGACCTGTGCCGCGGCGGCGTCACCCTGGTGGACGGGACCGTCTCGGCGCAGAAGATCCTCTCGGCGATCGTGCGCACCGGCCAGCGCTTCGGCGCGGCCTATATCTGCGACGTGGTCCACGGGAAGGAGAGCGAGCAGATCCGCCGCAACGGCCACGCGAGCCTCAAGACCTTCGGGGTCGGGGCCGACAAGCCGGTGGCGGCGTGGCGCGCGATCCTGCGCCAGCTCTTCGCGGCCGGGGCCATCGCCGAGAACGCCGACGGCTTCGGCGGCCTCTCCATGACCGAGAAGGGCGAGGCGATCCTGTTCGGCCGGGAGCCGGTCCAGCTCCGCCCGGATCCGGAGCCGAAGGCCGAATCGCGGGATCGCCGCCGCGCAGCCCCGCGCGAGGACGGCGAGATCGCCCTGTCGGAGGTCGACGAGGCGCTGTTCCAGCATCTGCGCGGCCTGCGCGCCACCCTGGCGCGTGCCGAAGGGATCGCGGCCTTCATGGTCTTTCCCGACCGCACGCTGATCGAGATGGCCCGCCAGAAGCCCGTCGACCTCTGGGCTCTGCGCACCGTCCACGGGGTCGGCGAGCGCAAGCGCGAGGCCTACGGCGACAAGTTCGTGGCGGCGATCGCCGATTTCCTGGCCCATCCGCCGGCGGCGTGACCGGCCTCCATACACGGTCGGGACAGCCGGCGTATTGCAACGCGGTGGCGGAACGCACTAATCCGTCGCAGCCGCCGCACGCCGCCCGGTCCGGGTCGCGTATCATGTCGAGGGTCCTGCGGGGCTCCCGGACCGCCTTCGTCGAGACCGCCGCATGTTCCGCAACGACGTTCCGATCACCCCCGAACTCGTGGCCCAGCACGGCCTGACGCCGGATGAGTACGACCGCTTCCGCGGCTTGATCGGGCGCGACCCGACGCTGACCGAACTCGGCATCGTCTCGGCGATGTGGAACGAGCACTGCTCGTACAAGTCCTCGCGCAAGCATCTGCGCGGGCTGCCGACCTCGGGGCCGCACGTGATCCAGGGGCCGGGCGAGAACGCGGGCGTCATCGACATCGGCGACGGTCTCGCCTGCGTCTTCAAGATGGAGAGCCACAACCACCCGAGCTACATCGAGCCCTACCAGGGCGCGGCGACCGGTGTCGGTGGCATCCTGCGGGACGTCTTCACCATGGGCGCGCGGCCGATCGCGGCGCTCAACGCCCTGCGCTTCGGCTCCCCCGACCATCCGCGCACGCGCAGCCTCGTCTCCGGCGTGGTCGCGGGCGTGGGCGGCTACGGCAACTCCTTCGGCGTGCCGACGGTCGGCGGCCTCACCGGCTTCCACCGGCGCTACGACGGCAACATCCTGGTCAACGCCATGGCGGTGGGCCTCGCCCGCACCGACGGCATCTTCTACGCGGCCGCCGCCGGCGTCGGGAACCCGATCGTCTATCTGGGCTCCAAGACCGGCCGCGATGGCATCCATGGCGCCACCATGGCGTCGGCGGAGTTCGACGAGGCGTCCGAGTCGAAGCGCCCGACCGTGCAGGTCGGCGACCCCTTCGCCGAGAAGCTGCTGCTGGAGGCGTGCCTGGAACTGATGGCCTCGGGGGCCGTCATCGCCATCCAGGACATGGGGGCGGCCGGCCTTACCTGCTCGGCGGTGGAGATGGGCGCCAAGGGCGACCTCGGCGTCGAACTCGACATCGACAAGGTCCCGGCCCGGGAAGAGGGCATGACCCCCTACGAGATGATGCTCTCCGAGAGCCAGGAGCGCATGCTCATGGTGCTCAAGCCCGGCATGGAGGCGGAGGCGGAAGCCATCTTCGTGAAGTGGGGTCTCGACTTCGCGGTGATCGGGCGGACCACCGACACGCTGCGCTTCGTGATCAAGTGGCACGGCGAGACCGTGGCCGACCTTCCGATCAAGGAACTCGGCGACGAGGCGCCGCTCTATGACCGGCCGCACCTGGCCAATACCCACCTGCCGGTGATCGCGGCCTCGGAGGTCCCGGCCCCCGCCTCGCTTACCGATGCGCTCAAGCGCCTGGTGGGCTCCCCGGACCTCTCGTCCAAGCGCTGGGTCTTCGAGCAGTACGACCACTTCATCCTGGGCAACACCGTGCAGAAGCCCGGCGGCGACGCCGCCATCGTCCGGGTCGAGGACGGGCCGAAGGGCCTCGCTCTGACCTGCGATGTCACCCCGCGCTACTGCGAGGCCGACCCGGTCGAGGGCGGCCGGCAGGCGGTGGCCGAGGCGTGGCGCAACATCACGGCCGTCGGCGCCAAGCCGCTCGCCATCACCGACAACCTGAACTTCGGCAATCCCGAGAAGCCCGAGGTGATGGGCCAGCTCGTCGGCTGCCTGCAGGGCATCGGCGAGGCCTGCCGGGCGCTGGACTTCCCGGTCGTGTCCGGCAACGTCTCGCTCTACAACGAGACCAATGGCGTCGGCATCCTGCCGACCCCGACCATCGGCGGCGTCGGCGTGCTCGACGACGTGGCCCGCCACGCCACGATCGCCCTCAAGCGCGAGGGCGACGTGCTGGTGCTGATCGGCTCCGGCGAGGGCTGGCTCGGCCAGTCCGCCTACCTGTCGGTGATCGAGGGCCGCGAGGAGGGCGCGCCGCCGCCCGTCGACCTCGCCCTGGAGCGCCGCAACGGCGATTTCGTCCGCACCCTGATCCAGTCCGGGACCGTCGACACGGTCCACGACCTCTCGGATGGCGGCCTCGCGGTGGCGCTCGCCGAGATGGCCATGGCCGGCGGGCTCGGCGCAGCCCTGCCCGAGGTGCCCGTGGCTCTTGCCCCCCACGCCTACCTGTTCGGCGAGGACCAGGGCCGCTACCTGCTGGCGGTCGATCCGGAAGCGGCGAGCGACCTGCTCTACAGCGCCTCGGCGCAGGGCATCGACGCGGCGGTGGTCGGTGTCACCGGCTCCGACCGTTTGACCCTGCCGGGCGGCGAGACCATACCGCTCGCCGAGCTGAGCGCGGCGCACGAGGTCTGGCTGCCCGCCTACATGGCGAGCCAGCCGGCCGCGCCGGCGTCCTGACCCCTACTGCCCAGGAGTGACCCGATGCCGATGGATGCGGGCGAGATCGAGCGCATGATCCGCGAGGCCCTGCCGGACGCGCAGGTGGAGATCCGCGACCTCGCCGGCGACGGCGACCATTACGCGGCCACCGTCCTGTCGGCGGCCTTCAAAGGGAAGACCCGGGTGGCGCAGCACCAGATGGTCTACGGCGCCCTCCAGGGCCGGATGGGCGGCGTGCTCCATGCCCTTGCGCTGACCACGGGCGTCCCGCAGGATTGAGCCCTCTCGCGGGCGTTCTCCCGATGGACCGACCGAGTCTCTACGACGACGACATCGTGACCTGGGCCGAGGAGCAGGCGGCGGCCCTGCGCGCGCTCGCCGCCCGCAGCGATCTCTCGAACGCCGTCGATTGGGAGAACGTGATCGAGGAGATCGAGACCTTGGGCCGGTCTGAGATCCGCGGCGTCGAGAGCCTCCTGCTGCAACTCCTCGTGCACGCGCTCAAGTACATGTCCGCGCCTGCGGCGCAATCCACCCGGTCATGGCGCGCCGAGGTGGTGGCGTTCCAGAGCGCGGCGCGACGGAACTACACGCCGGCGATGCGGCAGCGGATCGACTGGCAGGCACTCTGGCGCGACGCGCAGGCGAATGCCGACGTGCAGCTGAGGGTCCACGGCGACACGCTCGTCGGCGGATTGCCGCAGACGTTGCCCTTCGTGCCGGAAGAGCTGCTGGCTCCGGACTTCGACATGGACGTCGCGCTGGAACGCTTGGCTGCAGTGTTGAAATCCCCCACCGACCATCACTAGATCACGGACCAGGAACAAGGATCGACCCGATGACCGACGCCAACACGACCATCCAGAACGAGATCGCCTCCCAGGACGTAGTGGTGTTCATGAAGGGCACGCCGCAGATGCCGCAATGCGGCTTCTCGGGTCAGGTGGTGCAGATCCTCAACTACCTCGGCGTGCCGTTCAAGGGCGTGAACGTCCTGGCCGACCAGGGCATCCGCGAGGGCATCAAGGCCTTCTCCAACTGGCCGACGATCCCGCAGATCTACGTGAAGGGCGAGTTCGTCGGCGGCTGCGACATCACCCGCGAGATGTTCCAGTCCGGCGAGCTGCAGACCTTCCTGGCCGAGAAGGGCGTGCCGGTGAAGACCGCTGCCGCCTGATTCTTTTGGGACTTGCCTAGACACGTCAGGGCGCCCGCGGGCGCCCTTTTTCGTGTCCGTCTTTGCGAGCGCAGCGAAGCAACTCAGGGCAGCGCGATTTCGACGGGCGTAGCCCCGCTGGATCGCTTCGCTCCGCTCGCAAGGCCGCTGGCCGGATCAGCGCGGCTCCCGCGCGACGAACAGCGCGACGCAGCCGACGACCGTGATCTCCACCGACCGGAAGCGCCGGTCCAGCGCCGCGCGCAGCTCCGGCAGGGTGTCGGCCGCGTTCGAGAACACCCCCTTGCGATTGTAGACGCGCATCAGCGCCCGCGCCGCACCCGTGGTGGGGACGCCGCCCGACAGGATCGTGGCGCCGAACACCACGCCGCCGTCGGACAGGCACGGCCGCACCGTGTCGAAGGCCTTGGCCTTCGCGGCGATGTCCCCGGGCAGGCAGTGCAGCAGGTATGTCATCCCGATCGAGTCGAACGGCGCGAGGCCGGTGGCCGGGGCGCCGAGCACGTCGACGCGGTAGGTCTCGGGCCGGTAGCGCGCGATTCGGCGCGCCGCGAAGGCGAGGCTGTCGGCGTTGAGGTCCATCAGGCCGATGCGCGGCGCCGGCGCGGGAAAGCGGCACCGGTCGAGATACCAGCCGGTCCCGACGCCGACATCGAGATGCGCCGGGCCCGCGTGGCGGTCGTAGAGGTCCAGGATCCGCGCCGTCGGGCAGCGCCAGATCAGCGGATTCGATAGGCGCAGCACGACGAGATCGTAGAGCTGCAGCGTCCGCGGATTGTAGATCGCCTGCCCGGCTCGGGTGTCGGTCGCCATGGCTCTTCGTCAGGTCCCCTGTGGGCGGCGCGCATTCGCATTCGTCGCCGCGATCGCCTATATCAGACCCTTTCCCATCGTATGGATCGTTTGAACGCCATGGCGACGCCGTCGCTCGACAGCGCCCGCGCGGCCGATGCCGCGATCGAGAAGGCGCCCGATTTCCTTCCCGAGGCGTTGCCCGGCCGCCGCCCGTCGCTGGTCGGCCTGACCCGCGACGCCCTCAAGGCGCAGCTCGTCGGCATGGGGGTGCCCGAGCGCGAGAGCCGGATGCGTTCCGGCCAGATCTGGCACTGGGTCAATTTCCGCGGGGTGGCCGACTTCGCCGAGATGACCAATGTCGGCAAGGCCCTGAAGGCGCAGCTCGCCGAGCACTTCACCCTGGAGCGGCCCGAGGTGGCGAGCCGGCAGGTGTCCCGCGACGGCACCCGCAAGTGGCTGCTGCGTATGGCCCCGACCAACCGGCAGGAGCACAATCGCGGCGCCGAGATCGAGTGCGTCTACATCCCCGGTCCCGATCGCGGCACGCTGTGCGTGTCGAGCCAGGTCGGCTGCACCCTCACCTGCTCGTTCTGCCACACCGGCACGCAGCGCCTCGTGCGCAACCTATCAGGCCCTGAGATCGTGCAGCAGCTCGTCACCGCCCGGGACGAACTCGGCGACTGGCCCGGCCAGATGCCGAGCCGGGACGCGGGCGGGGCCGGAGAGGTCGGCCGGCTCGTGACCAACATCGTGTTCATGGGCATGGGCGAGCCCCTCTACAATCTCGACGCGGTGGTCGACGCAGTCGGCGTCATGTCGGACCAGGAGGGTCTCGGCCTGTCCCGTCGCCGGATCACGGTCTCGACCTCGGGGGTCGTGCCGCAGATTTCCCGACTCGGCGAGCAGGCCAACGCCATGCTGGCGATCTCGCTCCACGCCGTGCGCGACGACCTGCGCAACGAGCTGGTGCCGCTCAACCGGAAATACCCGATCGCCGAGCTGCTTGCCGCCTGCCGATCCTATCCAGGCCTGAGCAACGCCCGCCGGATCACCTTCGAATACGTGATGCTGAAGGGCGTCAACGATTCGGACGCCGATGCCCGGGAATTGGTGCGCCTGCTCAAGGGCATTCCGGCCAAGATCAACCTGATCCCGTTCAATCCCTGGCCGGGCAGCCGCTACGAATGCTCCGACTGGGACCGGATCGAGCGCTTCTCCGAGATCGTTTTCAACGCCGGCTACGCTTCGCCTGTGCGCACGCCCCGCGGCCGGGATATCCTGGCGGCCTGCGGCCAGCTCAAGAGCGAGACCGAGAAGCTGCGCGCCCGCGCCCGGATGATGCAGGAAGAGGGCATCGGCGTGGAGGGATTCTACGCCGGCCTCGACGATTGAGCGACGGTCCAACGGAAGGCGTCCAACTCTCACCCCTCATCCTGAGGTGCGGGGAAGCCGCCTCGAATGAGCCCTCCAGAGAGACTTGCGGTTGCTGGAGGCCTCTTTCGAGGCCTTCGCTGCGCTCCGGCACCTCAGGATGAGGGGTGAGAGTTGGAGTTCTGTAAGATCTGGGTGGCGTGTCGCCGTCTTTGCGAGCGCAGCGACGCAATCCAGCAGCGCCACGACGGCCGGTGTCCCGCTGCCCTGGGCCGCTTCGCCGCGCGCGATGACGGCGAGCTGACGTCGACCGACGCCCCCGAACGGCGCCCTACTTCGCCGCCTCGACCGTCACGCTGCCCGAGGCGGTCCGTCCGAACCGCGCCGGCCGGTACATGTCCTCCACGGTGGCGCCGGGATGCACGTAGGTTCCGGGCGCGACCGCCCGGACCGTGTAGGCCACGGTGAAGAAGGCCGACTGGCTCGGCTCCCGCTCGTAGGCCGCCACGAACCGGTCGTCGCGGAACTCGGTGTGGACCGGCTGCACGTCGGACTTGGCGAAGGCGAGCCCCTGGAGCGCGTCGGCGTCTAGCAGCTTCGGGTTGTCGATCTCCAAACCCGCCGGCAGGGGATCGACCAGCAGGAGCCGCGCGGCCTCCGCCTTGGCCTCGGTGACCTTGAGCACCACCACCAGCCGGTCGTTCTGGCGCAGGCCGCTCGCGGGGTCGACGACGCTGCCGTCGAGGCGCCGGAAGCTCCGTTCGATCGTGTAGCCCTGCTGCGCCGCCGGCTCCGGCGCCAGGGGGCTGCCGTTGACGGTCACGGCCACCTGCACCGGCGCGCGACCGGTATTGACCAGCTGCACGCCCTGCTCGGCTAGGGCCGCCTCCCGGTAGACCCGGGCGAGCATCCCGGTCTGCGGCGCGCCGTCCAGGGTGAACGACAGGGCGCCCGCCTCGTTGGACAGGCTCTCGGCGGCGAGCACCAACCAGGCATTCTCCTGCGTGCTCGTCGCCCGCTCGGACTGCTGCTCCTCGCCGAGGGCCGCCGCGACCGGACCGAGGGCGCTCTGCGTCAGCCCGCTCTCAGCCGCCAGGGTGATCAACCCGGCCCCGTCGCGCAGGCGGGAGCCGTAATCGGCCCGGTACAGGCCCTTGTCGCGGTCGGTGCGGAGCACGGTGAGCGCCGACTCCATCGCCTTGGCGGCCCGGCCGCGGTCACCCAGCAGCGCCAGGGCGGCGGCGAGCTGCGCGCGCCCGAAGGCGGAGGAGAAGTCGCCGATCTTGGTGTCGGCGAGGTAGCGCAGGTCGCCCATCACAGGCCGGCCGTTCCGGGCGAGCACGTAGGCCGCGTAGGCAAGGTCGGCGCCGCCGTTGCGCACCTCGGTGGCGTTGGCCACCGCGTTGCGCAGGTAGTCGAGGGCTTGGGCGAAGGCCTTCTGCGGCACCGCGAAGTTGCGCTCCCGGGCGCGGGTGAGGAAGTCGGTCACGTAGGCGTCGAGCCACAGGTCGCTCGACCCCTGCGCCGACCACAGGCCGAAATCGCCGCTCGAATCCTGGCGGGCGAGCAGCCGCTCGATCGATTCGCGCACCCTGTCGTCGGCGCCCGCATCGAGGGCGAGCTTTTCCAGGGTCGCGAGCTTGTTGACGTAGAGCAGTGGCATCGCCCGGCTCACCACCTGCTCGGAACATCCGTAGGGGTAGCGGTCGAGCGCCCGGAGCAGGGCCGCCACGTCGACCCCCGGCAGGGGCGTGGCCGAGAGCGAGACGCTGCCGGTGCCCGGCTGCAGGTCGGCGAGGAGATCCGAGGTCAGCGTCACGTTCGCCCCAGGGGCGAGGCTGCGCACCGAGCGGCGCAGCAGCGCCCCGGTCCCCGGCGAGATCCCGAGGGCGAAGCTCTGGTTCAGGGCGGCCGGGAGGCCGGGCCCCGACAGAGCGAGGTCGAGGCGGGCCGTGCCCGGTCCGGCGGCGGTGAGCGGGATCGCGAACTGGCCCTTGGCGCCCGCCTCCAGCCGCAGCGTCTGGCGCAGCGCGCTGGCGCCGACCACGACCGGGCCGGTCGGACTCAGGTCGACCGTGTACGCGCCCGCCTGCCCCTCGACGTTGTCGAGGGCCACGAACAGGCGCGAGCGGTCGCCGGTGTCGAGGAAGCGCGGCAGCGTGGCGCTGAGCACGACCGGATCGCGGATGATCACGTCGGCCTGCGCCTGCCCCACCCGGTCGCCGTTCCAGGCGGTGACCATGACGCGGCCGGTGCCGTTGAAGGCCGGGATCGGGAAGGTGACGCTGGCCGCGCCGTCCGGTCCCACGGTGACGATTCCGGAGTAGAGCGCCAGCGGCGCCTGGGTCGGCGGGGAATCGGCGAGCTCGCCGCCGCCCGCGTCGCCGCCGGAGCGGATCGCCCCGGCCGATCCCTGCATGCCGTCGATCAGGTAGCCGTAGAGGTCGCGGACCTCCGGCCCGAGCGCCCGCTGGCCGAGGAAGTACTGGGTCGGGTCCGGCGCCGCGTAGCGGGTCAGGTTGAGGATGCCGACATCGACGAGGGCCACGGTGATCCGCGCCGGCGCGCCGGATTTCAGCCCCGTGAGCTGGACCGGCAGGGTCAGGTCTTGGCGCGGGCGCGCCCGCTCCGGTGCCTTCACGGCAACGCCGAGGCTGCGCCGCTCCCGGTCCACCGAGAACCACGCCAGTCCCAGCGCCCGGCCGGGCAGGCGCTTGGCCGCCTGATCGAGAGGCCGGTAGGCGGTGGCCACCAGGTAGGCGCCGGCACCCCATTCGGCCTTCACCGGCAGGCTCACCGTGGTGCCGCCCTCCGGTACGCTGACCTCCAGGGTCTCGTGCACGCGGTCGCTGACCACCATCAGGCTGGCCTGACCCTTGAACTTCGGGCTGAGTTTGGCCCGCAGGGTGTCGCCGGCCGCGTAGGCGGCCTTATCGAGGGTCAGATCGAGGAGGTCGGGCGCCTCCGCGGTCTCGGAGCCGCCCCAGCCCACCTCGAAGCCGAGACTCGCGGTCGCCTCGGGCGCGCCCGGGGTCGAGACCTCCAGCCGGTAGCGGCCGAGTCCCACCGGCGCCTCGATCCGGCTCGGGCCGGCGACCTTGAGGTCGACGGTGCCGCTGGCGACGCGCCGGGCAGTCTTGACCGCTTCGAAGGACCAGCGCCCGTCCGCCCGGTACCATTGGTAGGCGGAATCGATCCGCGACAGCGTCCAGGTCACCCCCGGTCGGCCCAGGAGCACGCCGTCCGGCTGGGTGAAGACCACGTCGAAGGCCGCATTCCCGCCGTCCTTGAGCTCCGCGAAGCCCTTGCGCAGAGCGAGGACCGGGCCGGCCGGGAGGATCGGCAGGGTCAGGCTGCGCGACAGAGCCCGGCCGCCGGGCTCGCCGACCGCCAGGGTGATCTTCGCCTCCAGCGCGCGGGGGGCGGCGACCTGCGGCACCGGCACCGTCACGACGGCGTTGCCCTGCGGGTTCGTGGTCGCGTGATCCTGAAGTTCCTGCGTGACCGGCTCCACGGCCTCGTCGTCGAGGCCGATGGCATAGCCCTCCAGGCCCTTGATGCCGCTCGACGCGGCGGCCTGCACCACGACGCTGCCCGACACGTCGAGGTCAGACCCCGGGGCGCCGTAGAGGTAGCGGGCGGCGACGTCGACCCGCGCGGCCTCGCCCCGGTTCAGGGCCGGCTGCCGGGCCTTGAGGGTCACCTCCAGCCGCTCGGGGACGTAATCCTCCACGAGGAAGCTGGTCTCGCCGAGCGCGGGCGCCTTCGGGTCGGTGTAGGCGGAGACCCGCCACGTGCCGTGCATCGCCCCCGACAGGAGCGGCAGCGGCAGCGCCCGGCCGCCGAGCCCCTGGTCGGGCACCGAGACCCGCCGGTACTCGACGCCGTCCGGACGCTTGACCACCAAGGTCAGCGGCAGGTCCGGCACGGCGGCGCCGCGGGGATCGCGCAGGAGAGCGGTGAGCTGGACGGTCTCGCCCGTGCGGTAGACCCCCCGCTCCGGGAACAGGTAGGCGTCGAGGCCGCCGGTCTCGGGCCTTCCCTTCACGCCGCGGTCGGTGAGGTCGAAGGCGCCGAGGTTGAGGTCGAGGAAGCCGTAATCGCCACCCGCCTGGGCGACCACGAGGCTCGGCGCCGTGCCGCCCTCCCCGCGGGCGAGCCCCGGATCGAAGGCGGCGTGACCTTGCGAATCCGTGGTGCGGGTGCCCAGCACCTCGTTGTTGCGGGCGATCAGCCGGATCTCGGCGCCCGCCATCACCTGCGCGGAGGCGAGCGAGCGCAGGACCACGGTGACCCCGTCCCGGCCCTTGGTGGCGGTGAGCCCCAGATCCGAGACCACGAACCACTGGGTCGCCTGGGTGTCGTACTCCTCTTCGGAGGCGGCCACGCCCGAGGGGCGGGCCAGCATGACGTAGAGGCCGGGCTCCAGCTTGCCCACCGCCTGCAGGACCGGGAAGGCGGTCACCGCCTCCTGGTTCAGCTCGGCCTTGGCGGTGTCGAGGGTGCCCTTCCAGACGCGCTGCCCCTTCTCGGAGGCGATCGTCCGGGCGGTGGCCCCGCTGAGCTGGCCGAGAAAGTCCTCGGAGCGCAGGGTCGGCAGCAGGCCGCGGTCGCCGATGCGCAGCACCTCGACGTCGAGCCTCAGTGCGTTCACCGAGACGAGGGGCACGCCGGCCTGACCGGTGCGCGGCAGGACGTAGTTGCGGCCGGTGAAGCGCACCTGCGGGGCGCGGTCGCGGACGTAGATCTCGTAATCGGCGGCCTTGAGCAGGCTCTCGCCCACCGCGGAGGGCAGGCCCTGGCGCACCACGATGGCGTAGCGGCCGCCGTGCTTGAGGCCGTCGACGCAGACCTGGGAGCCCTCCCCGGTCACCGCGGCCGCGCTGCTGCCCGACACGGCGACGAAGGGCGCGTAGTCGGTCTTGGGCTTGATCGCGTCCGAGAAGGTGAAGCAGGCCCGCGGGGCGGCCGCGTCGGAATCGACCTTGTAGTCGAGGATGCGGAAGCCGTGCTGCGCCCGCAGGGTCTCGTAGGTCTCGCGGACCGGGCCGGTCTCGGCCAGGGCGAGGCTCGCCGCGTAGGCGTCCAGCGCCGGGCGCCAGGATTCCTGCTCCGCCTCCGCGGCGCCGAGAGCCGCCAGTGACGCCGCGGCGTCGGCGGCCGTGCCGGCGCGCTCGTAGGCGCGATAGGCGGCGGCCGTCGCCCGCCCGCGCAGGCGCGCCCGGCCCTGGTAATCGTTGTCCTCGAGCGTGCCCAGGGCTACCGAAGTTGCGCGGGCATACGACTGCCAGTTGCGCCCGTCGGCCGGGTCGGCCGCCACCGCGGCGGCAAGGGATGCGAGGGCCTCGTCGGGCTTGTCGGCGGCGAGCAGGGCCAGCCCGGCGGCCCGGGACTGGCCGGCCGGCCGCAGCGGACCGGCGGCTTCCGCCTTGAGCGCGGTCTCCAGGCGGACCGCGGCGCTGGCGAGGTCCGGCCGGACGAAGCTTTTGGCGAACGGCACGGACACCGTCGTCACCGGACGCGGTGCGGTGCGGGCGGCCGGCGGGGTCTGGGCGAGAGCCGGTCCCGCGGCCCATCCGAGGAGCGCCAGGGCACCCGCGAGCCGTCCGAGCCGCGTCATCAGCCTGCTCCCCACCTGCCGCGTCCCCGATGATTCGCGTCGGGGCCAGTCGCGCGGGAGCCTAGCACCGGCGGCCTGCGTCGCAACGCTGCGGACCGCTTCGGCTTATTCGGAGCCGCTCTCGCGGCACTTCCCGCGCTGGATCCCGGATCAGGTTCCGCTCCGCTCCACCTGTCCGGGAAAGGGCGGCGCAGGATGGATCGCGACGCCTTTTCCCGGGCGCATGCAGCGCTAGCGGAATGCGACCCGGGACCCAGCGCGGGACTTGCCGCAAAGCGGCTCCGTTCAAAACGCCTTCAGCACCTGCTCGGCATGCTCGACGGCCACCGGCCCGGCGAAGCAGTGGGAGACCAGCGCGCGGTAATCCTGCCAGGGCTGCGAGCCGGTGAAGTCCTTCGTGTGGGCCTCCAGCGTGTCCCAGTGGATCAGCAGCCGGTAGCGCTGCGGGTGCTCGATCGAGCGACGCACCTCGAAGTGTCGGCAGCCCTTGGCCTGCTTGAAGATCGCCGAGGCCTCGGTGATGCCCGCCTCGAATTCGGCTTCCAGGCCGGGCTTGATCTCGATCTGCGCGATCTCGAGGATCATGGTCTGACGTCCCTCTCTCAGGTGCGAAGAGGGCGGCCGAGCTTGGCCGCCAGGATGCGCTGCGGGCTCAAGGATGGGTCGGCCTGGGCGGCGACCGGCAGATAGGCGGTCTGCTCCAGCATGTAGCGGCCGCCCATCGCCCCGTGCATCACGAGGTCCGAGAAGGTCACCCAGGTCTCGCCCGGGTGGAATTCCACGTCGGCCTGGGGCGCCGACGCCTGATAGGTCTCGTCCTGCTTGAGGGCGTCGTGCAGGTTCAGCATCAGGTGGTCGTATTCCGAGCGCCTGGCCTTTGTGATGCGCAGCGCGGCGAGCAGGCGGGCCGAGAGCGGCGAATAGCCCGGCAGCCGCGGCAGGAACCTGTCCGCCATCGATCCGAAATCCTCGCCGACGCGCCAGCGGCGCGGCTCGCCCGCCGGGTTGATGTTGCGGAATACCCGCAGGATCCGCCTCTCGCCGATCGGGTTCGACGGGAAGGCGTCGACGTGCAGCCGGGTGTCGTCGCGCCGCCAGCTGAGCTTGCGCCGGTCGACGTCGAAGGGACGGTAGGAGGTGCCGGCGAGGCTCACCCGGTCGAGATACTGGGGCAGGTAGGCGCCGATCAGCTCCCGGGCGAAGGCCCGGTAGCGGATCAGGAGCTGGCGCAGGGCCTCCTGCTCCTCCGGGGTGCCGGCCGCGCCGCGCAACACCGCGGCCTCGCCGCGGATGTTGACGTTCTTGGCCTTGCCGTCCGCGAAGGGCCGCTCGGTGAACCGGCGCTCGAAATCGCTGAACGGGAAGGGCAGGTCCGGGAAGAGCAGGACCGCCCCCGCCTCCAGCTCCCGGGCCAGGGCGCCGGGCGTTTCGCCGGGGGCGATTCTGCGGATCGGGCTGATCATCGAGCGCGGGCTGGGCCTGCCGGAACGGGTGAGCCCCCTGTAAACGAGCCGCTGCGGGGAGGCCAGGGGCGGTGGCCGGCCGGGATTTCCGGTGGATGACACCTGTCGTCCACCGACACCGGAGCGGGTGCCTGTCCCAGGCGCTTGCGCAACTGTGGCGTTCCCGGCACGTTCTCCCGCGAGATACCGGCCCGAGAGCCCGGCGGAGGATGGCGCCGATGGCGACCCTGAAAGAGTTCGAGGAAGCCCTGCGCGAGCATGGCATGAACATGGCGCTGGCGCTCCTCGAGCGCCTGCGGGAGCGCGACCGCGCGACCCGCACGGTCAAGCCGGCCCGCCGGCTGACGGGGCAGAAGATGACCCCGGAACTCGCCCGGGCGATCCTGGACCTCCACGCCACGACCGGCATGACCCAGCAGGAGATCGCCTTCAAGGTCGGGGTCAACCAGGGCCGCGTGAACGAGGTGATCAAGCGCGGCAAGTGGCTGACCGACGATCCGAGCGCCCCGGAGGCGGTCGCCCGCGACAAGGCGGTGGCCCGGATGCGCGGCGATCCGAAGCCCAGGAAGCCGGCGGCCGCGCGTGCCGCCCCGGCCCGGACCAAGGAGCGCAAGGCCGCGCCGCCGAAGGCGCGCAACCAGGGTCAGCTGGCGCTGGGGGATCTTTAAGGGGCTGCCGCGCCTTCGTCATTGCGAGCGGAGCGAAGCAACCCAGCATCGCCACGCTCAGCGTGGTCGCGCTGCCCTGGATTGCTTCGCTCCGCTCGCAAAGACGGTGCGGACCCTCGCCTCCGATCGCCCGCACTCTTACTCCGCTGGCGCGAAGTGCCCCCGGTAGCGGGCTCCGATCGCCTCGACCGGCAGCGTGACGAACACGTCCGTCGTGCCGAACTGACGGTCGATCACCGCACCGTCGCCGAAGGTGGCGCCGAGGCGCAGGTAGCCCTTGACCAGGGGCGGCAGCGCCTGAAGGGCGGCCTTGGCATCCACCGCCTCGCGCGGCATCCGGTCCATCCTCACCGCGCGCTCCGGCAGCGCCTGCGCGCGCCAAGCCTCAGGCGCGCGGGCATGGTGGTGCAGGAAGGCGAGCGGCAGCGCCAGCCGGTCCGGATCGGTGCCCTCCAGGCTCGCGCAGCCGATCAGCGCGTCGATCCGGTGATGCAGGACATAGGCGTAGATCCCCTGCCACAGCAGCTCGACGGTGCGCTTGCTCCGGTAGGGCTTGAGAACGCAGGAGCGGCCGAGTTCCAGGATCCGCCGGTGTCCCTGTGCGGCGAGCAGCGGCGCGAGGTCGTACTCGCTCTCGGAATAGAAGCCGGTATGCCGCTCGGCCACTTCGCCGCGCAGCAGCCGGTAGGTGCCGACGACCTTCGGGCGCGGTTCGACGAAGGGCTTCTTCCGCTTCGCGGCGGCGTGGTCGAGGACGAGGAGGTGGTCGCAGACGGCGTCGTAGCCGTCGACGTCGCGGCGGGACAGGGCGGCGAGCGCGGAGGGGGCCGCCGACATCTCCTCGTAGAAGACCTTGTAGCGCAGCCGCTGGGCGCGCCGGATCTCGGATTTCCGCGTCGCCAGCCGCACCTCCAGGCTGCCGATGCGGCCGAGGCTGCGGCCCTCGAACGGCTCGGGCAGGCGGATCGGACGCTCGGCCGAGAGGAGGTCGGCGATTCCGTTCGCGCCGTCGACGACCGGAAGCGGGATCGGCCGGCGGCGCAGCTTGGCGATCGGCGCGCCGACGCCCCACTGCACGCCCCTGTGCCAGCCGGCTCCGAGCGCGCTGTAGGCTCCGCGGGCGAGATTGGCGACCATGGTCGGGTTCACTCCGGGTGCGCGTCCCTGCACCGTCGAATCCGACAGAGAGCATGTCGGCCACACGCCATTATGACACCCGACGCAAGAAAGCGCCCCGGCCGGGGGCCGGGGCGCTCCAAGGACCTGATTGGGACCTGACAGTTCCGCGCGAGAAGGGATCAGGCGGCCTGCTGGACCGCGTCCTTGCGGACGTCACCCTCGATCACCGGGGCGCTCGGGCGCGCCGCCGTGGCGATCTGGATGCGGCGGGGCTTCTTCGCCTCCGGGACCTCGCGCACGAGGTCGATGTGGAGGAGGCCGTTCTCGAGCGCCGCGCCCGTCACCTGGACGTGGTCGGCGAGCTGGAACCGGCGCTCGAAGGCGCGGGCCGCGATGCCCTGGTGCAGGAATTCCGCCTTGCCCTCGGCCGAGCGCTCGCCCTTCAGGGTGAGGGCGTTCTCCCGCACCTCGATCGACAGGTCGGACTCGGTGAAGCCGGCGACCGCGACGGTGATGCGGTAGGCGTTCTCGCCGGTCCGCTCGATGTTGTAGGGCGGATAGGTCGGAGCCGCCTCGGCGCTCGCGAACTGATCGAGAGCGGAGAACAGGCGGTCGAAGCCGACGGTGGAACGGTAGAGGGGAGCGAGATCGAACTGACGCATGACATATCCTCGTCTGAGCAACATGCAATTCCGGTCCGCCCGATGGGCCGGACCCGCCTTTCGTGCCGCCTGACGGCCGGCACAGACGAGATATCGGAGGGGGAAAATCGGGCTTCAAGACCCGGGGCGATGGCAGGAAACGCAATTTTTTTCGCTACGGTCGGCGGGTGCATGCCGGCGATGCACGGACGCGCAGAGGTGAGGCTTGTGAGACGCTTCGACGGTGACACCGGGCGCGAGCCGCCGCTCCTGACCCTGCGCAGCACGCCCGACAACCCGGTCCCGCCGGGCGGCACGCTGATCGCGGTCGGCACGCGCGACGACTGCACCCTGCGGGCGGCCTACTGGCAGACGACGGCGCGCACCTGCCGGGGCACCGTCTGCCTGCTCCAGGGCCGGGCCGAGTTCATCGAGAAGTACTACGAGACGATCCACGAGCTGCGGGGGCGGGGCTTCGCGGTCGTCGCCTTCGACTGGCGCGGCCAGGGCGAATCGGATCGGCGGGTGGACGATCCGCACAAGGGCCACGTCGCCCGGTTCGACGAGTATCGGCTCGACCTCAGGGCCGTGGCCGAGACCGTGCTGGTGCCGCTGATGCCCGAGCCGCATGTCGGCCTCGCGCATTCCATGGGGGGATGCGTCGCCCTCCTCGGTGCCCTCGACGGCTGGCTGCCGTTCCGGCGGCTGGTGGCCCTGGCGCCGATGCTGTCGATCCGGATGGTCCGCTGGCCGGCCGGCGCCGCGCTGCTGTCCCAGGGCCTGCACCGTCTGGGCCTCGGGAGCCGGTACATCCCGCTCGGCAAGCCGGTCTCGATCGCCACCAATCCCTACGCCGGCAACCGCCTCGCGCGCGATCCCGTCCGCTACGCCCGCAACGCCGCGGCGGCGCGGCAGGTGGGGGCCGGAGCGGTCGGCGACCCGACGATCGCGTGGCTCGCCGAGGCGTTCCGGGCGATGGCGCGCCTGCGCGACCCGCGGACGGCGCCACGCATCACGCTGCCGACCCTGATCGTCGCGGCGGGCGCCGACCCGGTCTGCGGCACGCCGGACACCGAGCGGTTCGCGGCGCGGCTGAAGGCCGGCCACATCCTGGTCCTGCCGGATTCCCGGCACGAGATCCTGACCGAGCGGGACGCGATCCGGCAGGATTTCTGGGCGGCCTTCGAGGCCTTCGTGCCGGGCTCGCCCCTCCCAACCCACGCGGAGGTCGAGGCGCACGCCGTCGTGGTGCCGGTCGCCTGAGGCGTCAGCCCCCGAGATCCGGGTCGATGTCCCGCGGGCGCACGAACCGGTCCAGGCGGCCTCGGCCCGGCGCGATCTCCGCCCAGAGGTCGCCGTCGAAATCGATCACCGCGTAGGCGGCCGTCGGAAATTCCAGGGCCAGCCGGTCCCGGGCCGCCCGCGGCCCGGACCCCGCGAGGTCCGCCGCGAGGTCGCCGAGGCCCGGATTGTGGCCGACCACGATCAGGGTGGCCGCCGCATCGGGCGCCTGCCGGATCACCGCGAGGATCCGGCGCGCCGGCGCCTCGTAGATCTCGGACTGCCAGCGTGTCTCGGGGTGGCCGAGGGCGGCCTCCATCGCCGCCCAGGTCTCGCGCGTCCGCGCGGCGGTCGAGACCAGGGCGAGATCCGGGCACAGGCCCTCCCGTGCGAGGTGGGCGCCCACCGTCGGGGCGGCGCGTCGTCCGCGGTCGTTGAGTGGGCGCTCGTGGTCGGCCACGCCCGGCGGGCGGTCCGACTTGGCGTGCCGGAGCAGGATCAGCCTGCGCATGAGGAACCTCTGGGACGAACCTGTAGGCGTTGCCGGACCCCGACCCGGGCCTGCCGGACGCGGGGCCGTGGTCTTTCCCCCGGGTTAGCCGAAGGCGCCGCGGGCAGGAACCGCGACGTTCCCCGCTCCGTTCCTGCCCCGCCTTCAGCCGCCATCGCGCGCCAGCCGGGCAAGGCCGTCCGGGGTCGGTGCGGCCGGCCGCCAGCCCAGCGCCGCGAGCCCGTYGGCGCGGGCGACGAGCCCTTCGGCGACCCGGGCGAACTGCGCGTCCCGGCCGGTCATCCGGCAGGTCAGTCTGACGAGCCCGGCCGGAACCGGCACGAGGCCGGGGCCACGGCCGAGGCCCCGGCGCAGGGACGCGATCATCTCGGGCAGGCTGAGCGGATCCGGATCGGCGGCGATGAGCGCGCGGTTCAGGGGGACGGGGGCCGCCAGCACCGCCTCGACGGCGCCCGACAGGCTTTCCAGGGAGATCAGCGAGCGCCGCGCCGCGAGGCCGCCCAGCGGCAGCGGATAGGGGCTGCGCGCCAGGCGCAGGAGGGCGGCCATGTTGCCCTTCACCCCCGCCCCGTAGACGAGCACCGGGCGCAGGGCGACCCAATCCAGCCCGGTTTCGGCGAGCGCCCGCTCGGCCTCCAGCTTGGAGCGGCCGTAGGCGTCGGTGGGGTTGGCAGGATCCTCCTCGCCGACCACGCCCGGCGCGCTCGCCCCGACCTGGGCGCGGATCGAGGACAGGAACACGAAGCGGCGCACCTTCGCGCGCGCCGCGGCCTCCGCGAGCCTGCGCGTCGCCTCGGTGTTGAGCGTCCGGTAATCGTCCTCCGGGGCACCCGACGGCGTCGGGCCGAGATTGGCATGGGCGAGGCCGGCCGAATGCACCACCGCGTCCACGCCGCTGAGGGCCGCCGCCATGTTGATCGGGCGGGTCAGGTCGCCGACCACCGCGCTCGCGGCACCCTCCGGCACGGTGGTCGGCCGGCGCAGCAGCACGCGGACCCGGTAGCCGCGCGCGGTGAGGTCGGCGAGCAGATGGCGGCCGATGAAGCCGGTCGCCCCGGTGAGCGCGATGAGTCCGGTCACGGTTGTGCGGCACCTTCGGCTGGGGCCGGCGCCGGGGCGCGGGCGAAGCGGCGGAGCAGGGCGGCGACCAGGGCGAGCCCGGCTGCCAGGGCGGCGAGCGTGACCAGCCAGGACGGCCAAAGCAAGGTCGCGGCGGCGAGCATGGTCAGCGCGAGGTTGACCGCGAACACCCGTCCCACAACGGCCGGGACCCTAAGCCCGTTGACGGTCGCCCTCTGGTAATAGTGTCCGCGATGGGCCTCCCAGATCCGCTCGCCCCGGGCCGCCCGGGCGGTGAGCGTCAGGCTGGCATCGGCGAGATACACCAGCGGCAGCAGCAGGGCGGCGGCGAGGCCGCCCGCCAGGGCCAGCTGGCACAGCAGCCAGGCGGTGACGAGCCCGATCGGCAGCGACCCGACATCCCCGAGGAAGAGCTTCGCGACGGGTCGGTTGAACGGCGCGAAGCCGAGCATTGCGCCCAGGAGGCTGGCCGCCACCAGGGTCGGCAGCGGCGGCAGGTGTCCGACGAGGCCGGCCAGGAGGAGCGCGCCGGCGACCGGGACGATCTCGGCCACGGTCATCCAGTCGAGACCGTCCATGAAGTTCGTCAGGTTCACGAACCACAGCCCCGCCAGCAGGGCGAAGGCGCGCTCGAGCCCGAGGGGGAGGCCGGGCAGCAGCCGTCCGTCCAGGTGCCAGACCAGCAGCCCCACCGCCACCGCCTGCGCGGCGAGGCGCAGCGCGGCCGGGAGCGGCCTGACGTCGTCGATGGCGCCCAGGATCGCCAGGGCCAGGGTGCATCCGGCGAGCCAGATCCAGTCCGGCCGGCCGCCGATCTCGGGTGCCGCGATCAGCAGGCCCGAGATCGTCACGAGGGCCGTGACCACCGCGATCCCGCCGCCTTGAGGGGTCGGGACGGTGTGGCTGGAGCGGGCGTTGGGCCGCGCCAGGGCGTAGCGCTGCAGCAGTGGACGCAGGCGCAGGATCAGCCCGGCCGACAGGGCGGCAGCGAGCGGAACGGCGAGGAGGAGGAGCGTCGGCAGGGCGGAGGGTAAATCGGACGGCATGGCGCCGTCCTAACCGATCCGCGATGCGACCGTGAGGACCTTACGCCGCCCGCACGGTGGCAAGGAAGCGCCCGACCTCGGCGGTCAGATGCTCGGACTGGCGCGACATCTCGGAGGCGGCTCCGAGAACCTGGGCCGCCGCCGCGCCGGTCTCCTCGGCCGACTGGGCGAGGCTCGCGATGGTGCCGGTCACCGCGCCGGTGCCGGCGGCCGCCTCGGCGACGTTGCGGACGATCTCCTGTGTCGCTGCGCCCTGCTGCTCCACGGCCGCCGCGATGCTCGTCGCCACGCCGTCGATCTCGCGGATGCGCCGGCCGATCCCGTCGATCGCCGATGCGGCCTGCCCGGTGGAGGACTGGATCCGGCCGATCTGGCCGGTGATCTCCTCAGTGGCCCGGGCGGTCTGCTCGGCGAGCGCCTTGACCTCGGAGGCGACCACCGCGAAGCCGCGCCCCGCGGTGCCGGCCCGGGCCGCCTCGATGGTGGCGTTGAGCGCCAGCAGGTTGGTCTGCGCGGCGATGCCGGAGATCAGCGCCACCACGTCGCCGACCTTCGCCGCCGCTTTGCTCAGGTCCTGCACCAGCGCCACCGTATCGGTCGCCTCCGCGACGGCGATGCGGGCGAGTTCGGCCGAGCCGCTGACCTGCCGGCTGATCTCCTGCACGGAGGAGCCCAGCTCCTCGGCAGCGGCCGCCACGGTGTTGACGTTGGCCGCCGCCTCTCCGGCGGCCGCCGCGACCGTGCCCGACTGCCCGGCCGCATCCGTCGCGCTGCCGGTCAGGGACCGGGCGGTGGCCTCCAGCTCGGTGGCCGCCGCCGAGACGCCGCCGACGATGCCGCCCACCGCCTGCTCGAAGGCGTCCGCCAGGGCATGGGTCGCGACCCGGCGCTGGGTCTCGGCGTCCGCACGGGCCAGGGCGGTCTCCGCCTCGAGGGCGCGGCTCCGGATCAGATTATCGCGGAACACCACGACCGATCCGGCCAGCGCACCGATCTCGTCCCGGCGGCTCCGGCCCGGGATCTCGGTCTCGGTATCGCCCGCGGCGAGGCGCTGCGTCGCCGCGGAAATCGCCCGCAGCGGTCGGCTGACGCCGCGCAGCACCATCACCAGGGCGACCAGGGCGACGACCAGGGCGAGGCCGGCGAGCGCCAGCATGTTCCGGTTGGCGGCCGCGTAGGTCTCCTCGATCAGCGTGCCGCTCGCCTGGGAGCCGGCGGCGTTCAGGTCGACCAGCCGGTCCCACTCGCTCAGGACGGCGTTGATGCCGGCCGACATCGTCGTGTTGTAGATCCGCTGACCGCCGCCGACGTCGCCGGACGTGGCCTTGTCCAGAGCCTGCGTCTGCAGGGCGGTGTAGGTATCGAGGTTCCGGCGAAGGGCCGCGTAGGACTCGCGCTCGGCCGGTGTGAGCGGCTCGGCCTCGTAGCGGGCGAACTGCGCGGCGAGCTGCGCGCCGCGCTTGGCGATCATGGCCGCGACCTCTGCGCGCAGCTCCGGCGTGTCGGCGGTGATCAGGCGTCCGCCATTGACCCGCTGGCGCATGATGAGGACGCCGATCCGCCCGAGCGCATCGGTGGTGGGTACGCGCACGTCGCGCAGCTCCGCCGCGGTGGCGTTGACGCTGCGCAGCTCGGACAGCGAGAGGCCGCTCGTGGCGGCGATGACCAGGACAAGGGCGGCGAGGCATCCCCCGAGCTTGGCCGCGATCGAGATACCGGTGCGCATGTCACTTCGCCCTCGGTCCTGGAGGAGGACCGAGGGTGTTATGACCGTGCAACGGTTAAACTTGTTTGAGAAGCGTTAGCGGTCGCTTCAACCTCAGCGTCAGAGCCCTCAGTAGACCTGGGCCTCCGCGCGGGGGCTTTCCGCCGGACCGTCCCGGCGCTCCAGGCTCTTCTCCACGACCTTGGCCAGCCCGACCATGATCTGGTCGATGGCGTAGTCCTTCGGGGTGTAGACGGCGCGCACGCCCATATTCTTGAGGACCAGCTCGTCCTCGGGCGAGATGATGCCGCCGACCACCACCGGGACGTGATCGAGCCCCGCCTCCCGCATCTTGGCCCGGACCTCGCGCACCAGGGGCACGTGGGATCCCGACAGGATCGACAGGCCGACCACGTGGGCGCCGGTCTCCTTCGCCTTGGCGACGATCTCGGCGGGCGTCTGGCGGATCCCGTCGTAGGTCACGTCGAACCCGACGTCGCGGGCGCGCAGCGCGATCTGCTCGGCGCCGTTCGAGTGGCCGTCGAGGCCGGGCTTGCCGACCACGAGCTTGGGCGTCTCGCCGAGGCGCTCGCCGAGATCGGCGATCAGGAGCTTGGCATCCTCGGCCGCGCCGCTGGAGACCGTTTCGAGGGTGACGCCGGTGGGCGCCCGGTACTCGCCGAAGACCTCCCGCAGGCGCGCGCCCCACTCGCCAGTGGTGACGCCGGCCCTGGCGGCCTCGATCGAGGGCGGCATGATGTTGGCGCCGGAGCGCGCCGCCTGCTCCAGGGCGTCGAGGGCTTGGCCCACGGCGTCTGCGTCGCGGTGGCTGCGCCATTCGCGGATGCGACCCTGCGCCTCCATCTCCACCGTCTCGGAGACGGAGAAGATCGCCCCCTCCCCGGCGGTGAGCGGCGACGGCTCGCCCTGCTGCCACTTGTTGACGCCGACCACGATCTGCTCGCCGGCCTCGATGGCGGAGATCCGCCGCGCATTCGATTCGACCAGCGCGCGCTTGAGCGCGCCGGTCTCGACGGCCGCCACCGCGCCGCCGATGCCGCCGATCCGCTCCAGCTCGGCGCGGGTCTGGGCCTTCAGCGCCTCGACCTTGGCCTCGATCACGTGGCTGCCGTCGAAGATGTCGTCGTATTCCAGCAAGTCGGTCTCGAAGGCGAGGATCTGCTGCATGCGCATGGACCATTGCTGGTCCCAGGGCCGCGGCAGGCCCAGCGCCTCGTTCCAGGCCGGCAGCTGCACGGCGCGCGCCCGGGCGCGCTTCGAGAGCGTCACCGCCAGCATCTCGATCAGGATGCGGTGGACGTTGTTTTCAGGTTGCTGCTCGGTGAGCCCCAAAGAGTTCACCTGCACGCCATACCGAAAAATGCGCTTCTTCGGGTCGTCGATCCCGTAGCGCTCCTGGGCGATCTCGTCCCAGAGTTCCGAGAACGCCCGCATCTTGCAGATCTCGGTGACGAACCGCAGCCCCGCGTTCACGAAGAACGAGATCCGCCCGAAGACGTCGGAGAAGCTCTCGGCGTCGAACTCGGGATCGTCGCGCACGGTGTCGAGCACCGCGATGGCGATGGCCAGCGCGTAGGAGAGCTCCTGGACCGGCGTCGCCCCCGCCTCCTGCAGATGGTAGGAGCAGACGTTCATCGGGTTCCACTTCGGCACGTTCTTCGTGGTGAAGAGGATCACGTCCTTGGTGAGCCGGAGGGACGGCGCGGGCGGAAACACGTAGGTGCCGCGCGACAGGTACTCCTTGATGATGTCGTTCTGGGTCGTGCCCTGGAGGGCGGCGATCGGCGCGCCCTGCTCCTCGGCCACCGCGAGGTAGAGCGCCAGCAGCCACGGGGCCGTGGCGTTGATCGTCATGGAGGTGTTCATCTGGGCGAGCGGGATGTCCTGGAACAGGGTCCGCATGTCGCCGAGATGCGCGATCGAGACGCCGACCTTGCCGACCTCGCCCCGGGAGAGTTCGTGGTCGGGGTCGTAGCCGGTCTGGGTCGGGAGGTCGAAGGCCACCGACAGGCCGGTCTGACCCTTGGCGAGGTTGCCCCGATAGAGCTTGTTCGACTCCGCCGCGGTCGAGTGACCCGCATAGGTGCGGATGATCCACGGCTTATCGCGGCTCGACTTGTCGCTCTTGGTCTCCGCGACGCTCGCGCCCATTCCTCGCCTCCGTGTGATCTTTAATGCCCGCGCGCGGGGCGCAGCCTTGCGGCCACCGTAGCGAAGGCGTGGGCACCCGTCATCCGGGACGGAAGTGCAAGGCGCCCGCGCGGGCCTCGGCGGCTCATGAAAAAACTTGCCCGCCGGGACAGCAGGATTTGAAGGCGCCGGCGCGCGCCGAGGCCGCCCAGCCCTGTGCGACCCGCGCGCCGCGATGCGGTCCAGACCGGCACCGCCGTCCTGGTATAAAGTCCACCTGATCTGTCGTTCGCAGGAGCCGCCTCTGCACTGATGCGAGAGAGCATGTCAGGCCAATGACTTAGGTCTGAATGTGTCCGCGGGTGATCGGGACCAGCTCAGGTCCGGGGCGTCGGCGTCGTGCAAGGTCACGGGACCGACACGGCCAAGGCGGTCTCCGAATAATACTTGGTCTCCCGGAAAGCCGATTTTGAATACGTGGCCGCCCGCCCTGTGCCGGCGCTTTTTTCATGTCGGAAACCACCGGGTTTCGACTTTCGGCCCACTTGGACGCCTCCGGCATCGCCGCTATAGCGCGATGGAGAACCGCGGCCGTGAGAACCACGCGGGACGAGAGGAGAGCGAGATGGCGGCGAGCGCTGCGATCAGTCCGACGGGCGGGGAGGTCAAGGACCTCTACGAGATGGGTGAAATCCCCCCGCTGGGTCATGTGCCGGCCAAGATGTATGCCTGGGCGATCCGGCGCGAGCGCCACGGACCCCCGGAACAGTCCCACCAGCTCGAAGTGCTGCCGGTCTGGGAGATCGGCGACGACGAGGTGCTGGTCTACGTCATGGCGGCGGGCGTGAACTACAACGGCGTCTGGGCCGGCCTCGGCGAGCCGATCTCCCCCTTCGACGTGCACAAGGGCGAGTACCACATCGCCGGCTCGGACGCGTCCGGCATCGTCTGGAAGGTCGGCGCCAAGGTGAAGCGCTGGAAGGTCGGCGACGAGGTCATCGTCCACTGCAACCAGGACGACGGCGACGACGAGGAGTGCAACGGCGGCGACCCGATGTTCTCGCCGACCCAGCGGATCTGGGGCTACGAGACCGGGGACGGCTCCTTCGCGCAGTTCTGCCGGGTGCAGTCGCGCCAGCTGATGCACCGGCCCAAGCATCTCACCTGGGAAGAGGCGGCCTGCTACACGCTGACGCTGGCCACCGCCTACCGCATGCTGTTCGGCCACGCGCCGCACACGGTCCGGCCGGGCCAGAACGTGCTGATCTGGGGCGCCTCCGGGGGCTTGGGCGTGTTCGGCGTGCAGCTCTGCGCGGCCTCCGGCGCCAACGCGATCGCGGTGATCTCGGACGAGTCGAAGCGCGACTACGTGATGAGCCTCGGCGCCAAGGGCGTCATCAACCGCAAGGACTTCGACTGCTGGGGCCAGCTCCCGAAGGTGAACTCGCCCGAATTCCATGCCTGGACCAAGGAGGCGCGGAAATTCGGCAAGGCGATCTGGGAGATCACCGGCAAGCAGGATGTCGACATCGTGTTCGAGCATCCGGGCGAGGCGACCTTCCCGGTCTCGGCGCTGGTGGCGAAGCGCGGCGGCATGGTGGTGTTCTGCGCCGGCACGACCGGCTTCAACATCACCTTCGACGCCCGCTACGTCTGGATGCGGCAGAAGCGGATCCAGGGCTCGCACTTCGCCCACCTCAAGCAGGCCTCGGCGGCGAACCAGTTCGTCCTCGACCAGCGGATCGACCCGTGCATGAGCGAGGTCTTCCCCTGGGACAAGATCCCCCAGGCCCACACCAAGATGTGGAAGAACCAGCACCCGCCGGGCAACATGGCCTGCCTCGTCAACTCCCCGCGCGCCGGCCTGCGCACGGTCGAGGACGTGATCGAGGCCGGGCCGCTGAAGCGCTAGGGCGACCTCATCGGGCCGGCCCGCCGCTCTCGCGCGGGGCCGGCCCGATGGGCTAAGCTCCGATCGTCCCGCGCCGACTCGGCGATCGGTTCGGTGCGCCGGGACGCGCGCGGATGACGGGCCTGCGAGATCCTGACCGGACCCGGCCCCGATCCGAATCGGGGGCACGGATTTGAACGGCGACGACGAGGCTTACGTCTACGACGAGGCGACAGGCGAATGGCTGCCGCCGGGGACCGCGATCACGCCCCCGGAGAAAGCGGCGGTCCGCGACGCGGCCGACAATGTGCTCGCCGACGGCGATTCGGTCACGCTGATCAAGGACCTGAAGGTCAAGGGCGCGAACCAGACCCTGAAGCAGGGCACGGTCATCCGGTCGATCCGGCTCACGGACGATCCGGAGGAGATCGATTGCCGCCACGACACCATCAAGGGTCTCGTCCTGCGCACCGAGTTCGTGCGCAAGCGCTGACGCTTCTGGAGCGGCAGGCCGAACCCCCGGCCCCGAGCGGCGAAGCGGGACCCTTGACCCGGGAGCCGGCGCGAAGCCCCTCCTCCGGCGGCGGATCCGCCCCCTCCCGCCCTTGACAGAGGGCGCCGGCCTGCCGCTCTCCGTGCGGATGCCGGACGACACGGACGAGATCGCCATCGTGGGCGGGGGCCCCGCCGGACTCGCGGCGGCGGAGGTGTTGGCCCAGGCCGGCCATTCGGTCACGGTCTACGAGCACATGCCGTCAGTCGCCCGCAAGCTGCTGATCGCCGGGCGTGGCGGCCTCAACATCACCCACAGCGAGAAGCAGGCGGACTTCCTCGCCCGCTACCACCCGCACGGTGTCCTCGACGCCGCCATCTCGGCCTTCCCTCCCGAGGCGCTGCGGGATTGGTGCGCGGACCTCGGCGAGCCGACCTTCGTCGGGTCGAGCGGGCGCGTCTTTCCCCAGAGCTTCAAGGCCTCGCCGCTGCTGCGGGCGTGGCTGGCGCGGCTCGACCGCCTCGGGGTCCGGATCCGCACCCGCCACCGGCTCACGGCAATCGCCGGGGGGCCATCCGCACCCGAGACCCTGGGCGGGGGATCGTCCGCCGGAGGCAGGGATTTCGACCCCGAAGCGGGACGTCCGCACCTGAGGATGCAGGTCGAGACCCCGGACGGCCCCCGCGCCATACGGCCGCGTGCCGCGCTCCTGGCGCTGGGCGGGGCGAGCTGGCCGCGGCTCGGGTCGGACGGGCGCTGGGTGCCGCTCCTCGAAGGGCTCGGCGTGGCGGTGACGCCCTTGCAGGCCGCCAATGCCGGCTTCGCGGTGGCGTGGTCCGACCGGTTCCGGGAGCGCTTTTCCGGCGCCCCGCTGAAGCGGATCGCCCTCGCCTGCGACGGCACCACGGTGCGGGGCGAGGCCGTGGTCACGAAATCCGGCCTTGAGGGCGGGGCGGTCTACGCCCTGTCACGCTCCCTGCGCGCGGCGATCGCCGTCCGGGGCACCGCCCGGCTCGTCGTGGATCTGCGGCCCGACCTGACCCGGGACGCCCTCGCCAGCCGCCTGTCCGGTGCCCGGCCCGGGGATTCGACCGCGACCCGCCTGCGCAAGGCCGCGGGCCTCGCCCCCGTGGCGGCGGGCCTCCTGCGCGAGGCGGGCGGTGGCGCCCTCCCGGCCGATCCGGGGGAACTCGCCGGGCTGATCAAGGCCGCACCGCTGTTCCTCACGGCCTCGGCGCCGATCGAGCGGGCGATCTCGACGGCGGGCGGCGTCCGGCTCGACGCTTTGGACGGGCGGTCGATGCTGCGCGCCCGTCCCGGCCTGTTCCTGGCCGGCGAGATGCTCGACTGGGAGGCTCCGACCGGCGGCTACCTGCTCCAGGGCGCCTTCGCGGGCGGCCGGGCGGCCGCCGCCGGAATGCTCGACTGGCTGTGCGAGACCGGCGGCTGAGGCGGACGCCTCACGGCCGCGTGCAGAACCCGACGATACCGGTTGCCTCCGCCGGGCAGCTGGCGCCCTCCCCGTCATAGACCGGCGCACCGGCCTTGAGGCAATGGGCGGTGACCAGCGTTTCCCCGGCCTCGCAGGTCACGGCGCAACCGCCCGCGCAGTCGGTCTTGCGCACGGGCCGCAGGGCGGAGGCCGCGCCCTCGCCCCTCGGACCCGGGCCGCCCTGCGGGCCGGCCTGACCTCTGGGACCCGGCGGACCCTGGAGGCCCGGAATCCCCGCCTCGCCTTTCGGTCCGGGTGCTCCCTGGGGACCGGCCGGACCCTGAGGGCCTGTCTCCCCCTTCGGACCCGGCTCCCCTTTCGGACCCGTATCGCCCTTCGGCCCCGTATCGCCGTTGGCCCCCATCGCGCCCGGCTCGCCCTTGGGACCCGGCTCGCCCTTGGGACCCGTCTCCCCGGGCGACCCCGCCACGCCCTGAGGCCCGGGCGCGCCCGGTGGTCCCTCGGGGGCGCAATTCGCCACCACCGCCTCGCGCTCGTCCGGATCGGATTTCAGCGTCGCCACACAGGTCGAAGGCCGGTAGGGCACCCGGAAGGTGAACCGCCCGCGTCGGTCGGCCTGGACCGAGATGTCGTCGTCCAGCACCACGATCGCGCCCGGCTTGCGCACCGAGCCAGAGATCCGCAGGTCGCCGGCCTCGATGCGGGCGTCGTAGACCATGATCGGCTGGCTCGGCATCTGCGGCCGCCGGGGCCGGACCGGGCGCGGTCGCGCCGCGGCGGACGGATCCGGCGCCGCGGCCCCCGGATCCGCCGGCTGCTGGGCGAGCGCCGCCCCGGACAGGGCGAGCAGGATCGTCAGGGCGAGGGCTGGGCGCATGCGCGGTCCGGTTCGACCGCGTCACGCACGCGGCGTCGGACTTTGGTCTCGCCCTGCAAGTGAGGTCAACCGCGTTCGTGAAGCTCCAGGTGGAGGCTGAGTCCACAGCCATCCACAGGCCAAGCCGCTGGGCGGACGCAGGATTCCAGGACCCTGCGGAAACCGTTTGTAGATGTTCATGTTATGTTCCTATCGTCCGGCATGACCGGAGCCGACGGAGATGGGGCTGGACCCTGCGGACGAGACCGAGCGGGACCCCGCGCCTGGCGGTCCCCGGGCACGGCTGGCGGCCCTGCGCGCGCGCCTCGCGCCGTCGGCCGGAGGCCGGGACCTGCGCCCGGTCCTGCCGCTGGGCCTGCCCGCCCTCGACGCCCACCTGCCTGGGGGCGGCCTCACCCTGGGGCCGCCCCACGAGATTGCGCCGGCCGAACCCGCGGACGGGATCGCGGCCCTCGGCTTCGTCCTGGCGCTCTGCGCCCGCCACCTTGCCGCGATGCCGGGGGCGGCGCTGGTCGCCGCCGCCCCCGGCCAGCCCCTGCCCCATGGTCACGGGCTCGCGGGGCTGGGCCTCGACCCGGCCCGGTTGCTGCTGCTGGAGGCCGGGGGCGACGCGGAGGTGTTCCGCGCGCTGGAAGCGGCGCTGCACGCCCGCAGCCTCACGGCGCTCGTCGGCCTCCTGCGGGAGGGCCTGCCGCTGAAGCCGGGGCGGCGCCTGCAACTCGCCGCGGAGGGATCCGCCCCGCCCCTCCTTCTGATCCTGCGGCCGGCCTCGGCCGGGCTGCCCAACGGGGCCGCCACCCGCTGGCGGATCGCCGCGGCGCCCGGAGCCCGGGACCGGTTCGGCGCCCTCGACAGGCCGCGCTGGCGGGCGCGGCTCGAACGCTGCCGCAACGGACGCGGCGGCGAGTGGCTTCTGGAGTGGGACCATGCCGCGCATCGTCTGCATCTGCCTGAGCCATTGGCCGGTGACGCGGCTGCGGCGGGCCGGCCTCGCGCCTGAGGCGGGACCTCTGGCGGTGGCGGCCGAGGGGCCTGGGGGCCTGCGGCTCGTGGCCCTCGATCCGCAGGCCCGCGCCCTCGGCCTGACGCCCGGCGAACTCCTCGGCCGCGTCCGGGCGCGGATCGGCGTGCCGCTCCAGGTCTATCCGGCCGATCCGGCCGCCGACCGGGAGGCCCTGCTGCGCCTCTGCCGCTGGGCGTCGGGCTACGCGCCGCTGGTGGCGCCGTTCGGGCCGGCGGAGGCGGCGGACGGGCTCTACATCGACGTCGCCGGGGCAAGCCACCTGCGCGGCGGCGAGGCGAACCTCGTCGCGGATCTGGCCGCCCGGCTCGCCCGGAGCAACATCCCGGCGCGGATCGCGCTGGCCGACACGCCCGGCGCCGCCTTCGCGCTGGCCAGCCAGGGAGGGGGCGAGGGGTGCGTCGTCCCACCGGGCGGCTCTGCGGAGGCCCTGCGGGGGCTGCCCGTGGAAGCCCTGCGGCTCGATCCCGGCACGGTCTCGGGCCTGAGGCGGCTCGGCCTGCGCCGGATCGGCGAACTCGACGCCCTGCCCCGCGGCCCCCTCGCCCGTCGATTCGGCGAGGCCCTGCTGCTGCGCCTCGACCAGGCCCTGGCCCGCAGGCCCGAGCCCCTGGCGCCCCTGTCGGACCCGACGGCGTATGCGGCGGCCCGCGGCTTCCTCGACCCGATCGGCCGGCAATCGGACATCGTCCGGACCGTCCGGGACCTGATGGCGGAGATCGCCCCCCGCCTGGAGCGGGACGGGCTCGGCGCCTGCGCCCTGCGCCTCGCCCTCCACCGGATCGACGGTGCGGTGCGCGAACTCGATCTCGGCCTGTCGCGTCCGGAGCGTCACCCTGAGCAAGTCGCGGCCCTGGTCTCCCTGCGCCTCGACCGGCTGGGATCCGCCCTGGACGCCGGTTTCGGCTTCGAGACGGTGGCCCTCGCCGTCACGGTGACGGGCGCCATGCCGGCCCGCCAGACGGATCTCGGTGCGGACGCCAAGGGCGACGGCATCGGCTTCCTGGCCGACGTCCTGGCGCAGCGCCTCGGGCGGGCGCTGCTGCGCCTGGAGCCCCGGGCGAGTCACCTGCCGGAGCGGTCCGATCGGGGCCGTGCTTGGGTTGCGGAGGAAGGGCGGGGATCGGTGGAGGGCCACGGCCGAGCATCGGCGCGCCTCCCTCCTTCCTCTGCGGGGGAAGGCAGGGCGCGTGTCGCCGCGGGAGAGACCCTCCTGTCGAGCCCTGAGCAGGCCGGAACCCAGAGTGCCGCCCCCCTCTGGCCCGACCACCTCCCGCCCCGCCCCCTGGTCCTGTTCCCCCGGGGCGAGGCTGCCGTCGACGTGCTCTCCACAGTGCCGGAGGGGCCGCCCCGGCGCTTTCGCTGGCGCGCTCAGGTCCACAGGGTCGCCCATGCCGAAGGGCCGGAACGGATCGCCGCCGAATGGTGGCGCGCTCCGGGTCACGACCGCGACTACTACCGCATCGAGTGCGAGGCCGGTCACCGGCTCTGGCTCTACCGGGACGGGCCGCACGCGCCCGACCGACCGGCCGCGTGGTACGTCCACGGGCTGTTCGCGTGAGCAGTCCTCACGTCCCGTACGCCGAACTCGCCGTCACCACGAACTTCTCCTTCCTGCACGGCGCCGCGCATCCGCAGGAATTCGTCGTGCAGGCGGCGGCCTACGGTCTCGCGGCCATCGGCATCGCCGACCGCAACACCGTGGCCGGCGTGGTGCGGGCGCATGCGGCGGCGCAGGCGCTCGAAGCGGAGGGCACCGCGATCCGGATCCTGCCCGGGGTGCGCCTCGTCACCGAGGAGGGGTTCGAGGCCGTCACCTACCCGATGGACCGGGCGGCCTGGGGCCGCCTCTGCCGGCTGCTCACCCTGGGCAACCGGCGCGTCCGCAAGGGTGAGTGCCGCTTCTCCTTCCCCGAGATGCTGGAGGCCGCCGAGGGGCAGATCTTCATCGCCATGCCCCCGGCCCGACGCCTGCCAGAGGGGTTTCGGGCGCGGCTGGAGGCGCTCGCCGCGGCGGCCCCGGCCCGGACCTTCCTCGGGGCGAGCCACACGCGCCGCGGCGACGAGAGGCGGCGCCTCGGCCTGCTCGCCGAGCTGGGGGCGGTCGCCCGCGCCCCGATGGTCGCGGTCTCGGACGCGCTCTACCACCATCCCGAGCGGCGCCCGCTCCAGGACGTGGTCACCTGCATCCGCGCAGGCTGCCGGATCGGGGAGGCCGGCTACCGCCTGGAGGCCAATGCCGAGCGTCACCTGAAGCCCCCCGCCGAGATGGTGCGGCTGTTCGCCGACCACCCGGAGGCGGTGGCCCGCACCGTCGAGATCGCCGAGGCCTGCGACTTCCGCCTGTCCCAGCTGCGCTATGAGTATCCGGACGAGCCGGTGCCCCCTGGGCGCACGCCGCAGGAATACCTGGAGGACAAGACCTGGGAGCGGGCGCGCTGGCGCTATGCCGGCGAGGTCCCGGACGCCGTCGAGGCGACCCTTCGCGAGGAGCTCCGGCTCATCGCCAAGATGGACTACGCCCGCTACTTCCTGACCCTGTTCGACGTGGTCGAGTTCGCCCGCGGCAAGGGCATCCTGTGCCAGGGCCGGGGCTCGGCGGCCAATTCCGCCGTGTGCTTCTGCCTGGGCATCACCGCGGTGGACCCGTCCAAGCACCGGCTGCTCTTCGCCCGCTTCATCTCGGAGAACCGGGGCGAGCCCCCCGACATCGACGTCGATTTCGAGCACGCGCGCCGCGAGGAGGTAATCCAGCACCTCTACGCCCGCTACGGCCGGGAGCGGGCCGCCCTCTGCGCCACGGTGATCCACTACCGGCCGCGCATGGCGATCCGGGAGGTCGGCAAGGTCCTAGGCCTGACCGAGGACGTGACCGCGGCGATCGCCGACACGGTCTGGGGCTCCTGGGGCACCGGCATGCCGGACAAGCACGTGCGCGAGGCCGGCCTCGACCCCGCCAACCCGGCGATCCGGCAGGCGCTGGACCTCGCCCACCAGCTGATCGGCTTCCCCCGCCACCTGTCGCAGCATGTCGGCGGCTTCATCCTGACCAAGGGGCGCCTCGACGAGACCGTGCCGGTGGGCAACGGCGCTATGGCGGAGCGCACCTTCATCGAGTGGGACAAGGACGACATCGACGCGATCGGCCTGATGAAGGTCGACGTGCTGGCGCTCGGCATGCTGACCTGCCTCAAGCGCGGCCTCGAGTTTCTGGAGAAGGACCACGGCACCTTCTACGAGACGCTGGCCGACCTGCCGCAGGACGATTCCGAGACCTACGCGATGCTGGCCAAGGCCGATTCCGTCGGCGTCTTCCAGGTCGAGAGCCGGGCGCAGATGTCGATGCTGCCGCGCCTGAAGCCGAAGGAGTTCTACGACCTCGTGGTGCAGGTCGCGATCGTGCGCCCCGGCCCGATCCAGGGCGACATGGTCCATCCCTACCTGCGGCGGCGCTCGGGGGAAGAGCCGGTGGAATACCCGGCCCCGCACCCGGACCACGGGCCGGCGGACGAGCTGAAGGAGGTCCTGAAAAAAACCTACGGGGTGCCGCTGTTCCAGGAGCACGCCATGCAGATCGCCATCACGGCGGCGGGCTTCACCCCGGCGGAAGCCGACGGCCTGCGCCGGGCGATGGCGACCTTCCGCCATGTCGGCTCCATCGGCGGGTTCACGGAGAAGTTCGTGGGCGGCATGACCCGCCGGGGCTACCCGCAGGATTTCGCCGAGCGCTGCTTCGCGCAGATCCGGGGCTTCTCCACCTACGGCTTCCCGGAGAGCCACGCGGCGAGCTTCGCGCTCCTCGTCTACGCCTCGGCCTGGATGAAGTGCCGGCACCCCGACGTCTTCCTGGCCGCGATCCTCAACGCCCAGCCCATGGGCTTCTACCAGCCCGCCCAGCTCGTGCGCGACGCCCGCGCCCACGGGGTGGAGGTGCGGGGCGTCTGCGTCAACGCCAGCGACTGGGACTGCACCCTGGAGCCGGCCGGGGATCCGGCGCTGCACGCCGTGCGGATCGGCCTGCGCGTGGTGCGCGGCCTGCCCGAGGCCGCCATGCGCCGGCTCGTGCGCCTGCGCGCCAACGGCTACGCCAGCATCGAGGGCCTGCAGGCGTCCCTCGCCCTGCCCCGCAACGCTCTGGAACGGCTGGCCGAGGCGGACGCGTTCCGCTCGCTGGGCCTCGACCGGCGCGCCGCCCTCTGGATGGTCCGCACACTGGAGGGAACCTCGGCGCGCAAGGCCGCCAAGGGGAATAGCTTGGCCGACCCCGGTGAGCGCCGCGCCCATCTCCTCGACGCGCCCCTGCCGCTCTTCGCCTGGCACGCCGATGACGGCCTGTTCCGGCACGAGCCGGCCGTGGACCTGCCGATCCTGGCCCCGTCCGAGGCGGTGGCCGAGGATTACGCCGCCACCGGCCTGTCGCTGCAGGGGCACCCGGTCGCGTTCTTCCGGGGGCGGCTCGCCCGGATCGGCGCGATCCCGGCCCGGGCGCATCTCGATCCCGCCCTGCCCCAGGGGGCGCGGGTCACGGTGGCGGGGCTCGTGCTGATCCGCCAGCGGCCGGGCACCGCCAAGGGCGTGGTCTTCCTGACCCTGGAGGACGAGACCGGTATCGCCAACGTGATCGTCTGGAAGACCGTGTTCGAGGCCAACCGCCGGACCGCCATGCAGGCCCGGTTCCTCGCCGTGCGCGGCCGGATCCAGCGGGCCGGCGGGGTGGTCCACCTCGTGGCGGAGGGATTTCGCGATCTCACCGCCTCCCTGCGCGACCTGCGCGAGGCCGGGCTGAAGCTGCCCCCCGAGAACACGGATTTCGGCGTGCCCCCGGACCGGCGGGTCTACCGCAGCCGGGATTTCCACTGACGGCCGCCCCTCGACAGGACCCGCGCCGCGGGTAGAGTGCCCACATGTCGAGCTTCGCCGTTCCGCGCCTTCTCCTCACCGCCTGCGCGGCCCTGCCGCTGGTCTTGCCGCTGGCCCTGCCGCTCCTGGCGGGGGACGCCCGGGCCGACAGCTGCGACGACCTCACCCGCCAGATCGCCGGCGCGATCGGCGGCAAGGTCGGCAAGCGCGCCGGCCCCAGCATCGACATCCGCATGGCCGGCCCGATCAAGTTCGACGTGACCTGCCGGGCCGAGCCGATCGTGCAGGCGACCTCCGCCGAGCCGACCCCCTCGGCGACCTTCTTCCGCGACCTGTCGGTGGCCTCCGAGATCCTCGTCGGCCAACCGGCCGCGACCGTCGAGCCGATCATCGCCAACGCCTACCGGACCTCGCTGTCGGAACGGCGCAAGTCGTTCATCCAGCAGAACGGCTGGTCGGCCTCCTGCTATACCGACCCGGGCAGCACCACGATGCGGACCCTGTGCTCGGTGGGGCGCATCCCGCCGGGATGATTCGGGCTTGCCCCGGCAGGATGCGGGCGGCGCGGTTGATCAGTACTCGATCACGCCGTCGAGGGCGTAGTGCTTCACGGTCTTCCGGTTGGCGATCAGCTCGTCCACCGTCGGCTCGCCCTTGAGGGCGCGGGCGATGGCGAGCTTCGTGGCCTCGTAGTTGGTCCGGTAGAGATCCTTCTGGTCGAGGTTGTCGTCCTCGGCGCAGCGCTGATCGAGCCAGATCATGATGATCATGCACAGCTCGTCGAGTCCGTCCTTGGGCAGGATGCCCTCGATGATGCAGTCCACGATCGCGTCGCCGGTGGCGGCCTGGACCACGCCGCCGAGGAGCTCGGCATACTCGGCCGTGTGAATCGTGACCTTGGTGGTCATCATCGTGGCGGGGCGCACGAGCTGGTTGAGGTCGCGGACCACGAACATCCGCGTGTGGCCCTGGACCTGCCCCATCATCGACGCGAAAGCCTGGCCGACCGGACCGCGCACCGAGCCGATCAGCACCTCCGGCATGGCGTCGGTGTACTGGCCCTCGGCCGCCAGCACCGTGGCCTCTCCCGTGCGGAACCAGATCTCTTGCATGTTCGAACTCCACCTGATCGGAGCCCGCGGGAGACATCATCGCGACGCCCGCGTCAATCGATTCAGAGCAGGCCGACTCCGTCGACAACGCCGGCCCTCGCGAAGGCGATGGTGACCCCCGACACGGTGTCGGCCACCCCCGCGTCTGTGCCCTCCACCCGCTGTCCCGCCGGCAGGGCTCTGTTGGCGGGCAGGATCGGAAGCAGTGCGTCCACCGCCGCCATGGCGATACTGAGAGCGAGGAAGTCTGGCCCGCGCTGCACGGCTCCCGTCCATGCGGCGACAGCCCGCACGAAGGCACCCGCGAGAGTAACGGTCTCTAGACCGGCGCCCTCTCTCGGCCGCCGTGATGAGGCTGCCGACATCCCTATCGACCAGCATCACCACGGGTCCGGGACCTGCGGCCTTGAGGTCCGCGGACAGGCAAGGCAGGGAAGCGCTGGGCTCGGCTCTCGGGAACCGTCCTGAGCAGGGGCCGTTCCGGCGGACGCCTGTGGCGTCTTCACGGGGCAGGCGGGAGGAGTGTGGGATGGCGGAGAGCACGGATCGGGGCTCCGGCTGGAGCCTTCAGGCGAGCGCCGTACCCGACGGGGTGCGCCTGGAACTCGCCCTCGCCGACCTCGGCGGCGCGCCGGTGACCGCCGCCATCGTACTCGACCGCGCGGAGGCCCGCGCCTTCGCCCGCGCCCTGCTGGCCGCCGCCGGAGATGCGGCGGAACGGACCTTCCCGAAGCCGGGCGCCTGACGGCCCGACTAGGATGTTTGGTCCCGGGATTTGATGGTGCGGGTTGTGGGTGAACCGAGAGGGCACGTCCATCCAGGCTTTGCAGATCGCTTCATGGTACGTGAGGCCGCGTAGCGTCTTAAGGCGGCGGGCGAAGTTGTTGGCAGCCACGAAGTCAGCGAGATGCTGCCGCAGCTGATCGTGACTGTCGTAGTAGAAGCGTTTGACAGTGGCGTCCTAGATCGTGCGGTTCATCCGCTCAACTTGACCATTCGTCCAGGGATGACGCGGTTTCGTGAGACGGTGCTCGATGTCGAGGTCGGCGCAGGCGCCCTCGAAGGAGTGGCAGCGGAATAGCACCCCCTCGGCGCGCATCCCTCTGATCTCCTCCGGCATCCGGGTGTTGCCGGACGGCTCGGTAAAATGCGTGCCGTTATCGGTGAGCACGGTGTGGATCTTGTAGGGAACGGCGGCAGCAACGGCTCGCAGGAAGTTGCCGGCGACCCGGCGCGTGACCTTCTCGTGCAACTCGGCAAAGGCGAACTTGGAGGTCCGGTCGTTGGAGGTCCGGTCGATGGCCACGAGCAGGTAGAGCCGGCCCTCTTCAGTGTGCACCTCGGCGATATCGATGTGGAGGTAGTTGAGCGGGTAACGCTTGAACTCTGCCCGTCGCGGCTTGTCGCCTCCACCTCGGGGAACCGCGAGAGGCCGTGGCGCTGGAGGCAGCGGTGCAGGCTTGCGCGTGTGAGGCGGGATCGTCGGCTGTAGGGCATAGAGGCAGTCGTCGAGCGGCAGCAGGGTGTGTCGGCGGAAGGCGACGATCACCGCCTCGGTCTCGGCCGACAACACCGTGGATCGGGGTGCCGCCGGCCCCGTCTTCCGGTCCGCCAAGGAGGACCGCTTCTTCCACTTCGCGACGGTCTTCGAGTTGACGCCGTAACGGGCCGCCAGCGCCATCAAGCTCGCTTGAGTCCGCTGTGTCGCTCGACGGACTGCCGCTGTCGTCGCGGCGCTCCCGTGTTGAACCTGGCTCGTAGCGCGTCATTCCACTCGCGGGAGAAGACTGCACCATCAACCCTGGGATCAAACATGAGCGTGTCGGCGACGCCCGAGAGGTAGGCACTGCACCAGCCCGAGGCCTCCCCCTGATCGGCACGGCAAGCCCGGTAAAGGTCTCTGGTCCTTCTCTCCCGGATGGCGACCGAGCCCGTCAGTGGCCCGCCCGACGGGGCGCCTCGCTCGTTCGGCACGCAAGAGGATGTCGCGCACTCGGCAGCGTCGGCTACGGGTGTGGCCGCCGACAGGAAGGCGAGCATCACTACCATCCCGAGAGGACGGTTCGGGTTTCCAGCGAGCATGAGTGCGCTCCCGTCCGTTAGCCCTTGGTGACCTTCACCTGGTCGAGCGCCGCGCGCAGGCCCTTGGCGAGCTCGCCCACGTCGTCGTTGGCCCAGAAGTGCATGAAGAACAGCCGCGGCTCGTCGTCGAGCATGTGATTGTGCAGGGCCGTCACCTCGATGCCGTTGGCCTGCAGCGCCTTGATCACCGGGTTCACCTCATCGGCGGTGAGCACGAAGTCGCCCGAGATGGCGGCCTTGCCGCCGCCGGTGGGCTGGAAGTTGATGGCGATCGCCGAGCCCATCGCCACCGGCACGACCATGCCGTGATCCTTCGGCGTCTCGGAGCGCGGCACGCTGATGGCATAGACGCCGCCATTAACCTTGCCCTTGTGGCCGAGCGCCTGGTCGATAGCGGCGGTGTCGAGATCGAGCGTCTGGTCCGATGCGGTCGCCTTCGCCGAGACCGGACCCTCGCCGGCCGAGGCCGACCCGGTTGTCCCGATGGGTGGGGTGCCGCCGGCAGTCTCGCCGCCGAAGGGCGTCCGGCTCGCCCCGAGCGCCCCCGCCAGGACCGTGGCGAGCTTCCCGGGCTCGCCGTGCCCGGAGAGGTGCATGTAGAGGGTGCTCGGAGAGGCCCGAAGCAGGTGGTTGTGGACGGCGGTGATCTCGACTCCGTTCTCGACGAGGCGCTTCATGACCGGGCTTACCTCGTCCTCGGTCAGGACGAGGTCCCCCATGACCATGACCTCGTTGTTGTGGCGCACGAAGGCCAGCCATGAGCCCAGGGCGAAGGATGGCTTTAGGGTTACGCCGTCGAGGGTGACATTCAGGTCCGTCCGGGGCAGGCCGACGCGGTAGACACCACCCGGCATCGCCGTGCCGGGCTTCCCGAGGCCGGTCGCGATGGCCTCCTGCCAGGGCTCAACGGCTGACGCACGGGTCACGAGAGCGCCCAAGACGGCGATGGATGCAAGCAAGCGACGCATGGTCGTCTCCTCGGTTGTTGTCGGGCTTCGTCTTCCTCAGGACCGGCGGGCCGGCACCTGCAGCACGCCCTCGTCCGGCAACGTGCCGTCGCCGCGCCGGAACTCGACGCGTTTGCCGGCCGTCCAGACCTGGACGCACGGGTCGGCCTCCAGGCAGAGCCCGTCCCCATCGATCCGCCGTCTCGCGATGTGGGCTCGCCCGAGCGACACGACGTGCAGGCGACCTCCCGGTTCGAAGCGGTAGGCCCAGTGCACCCCGTCGGTGACTTCCTTGCCGACGAGGTGCGCCCGGATCTCGGAGGCGCTCAGGTGCCGGAATGCCGCACCCGCGGGCGATGGGCTCGCCGTCATCGCCAGGAGAGCGGTCATCGCGGTGAGGCGCCAGCCGGCCATCACACCAGCCCCGCCAGATGCAGGACGACGCCGGCCGCGGCGCAGGTCGCGAGCGTCTGGATCATGCCGACCTTGAACCGGAACACCGCCAGGGCCGCCGCTGCTGCGAGCGCGAGCGCCCAGGGATTCACGCTGGCGAGCACCGGTACGTCGAAGCTGACCGGTCCGGCCGTGAACGGTCGCGTCACTGCGAAGATGGTGTGCAGTGCGAACCAGACCGCGAGGTTCAGGATCACGCCGACCACCGCCGCGGTGATGGCCGAGAGCGCGCCGGCGAGTGCGCGGTTGCAGCGCAGGCGTTCGACGTAGGGGGCGCCGACGAAGATCCAGAGGAAGCAGGGCGCGAAGGTCACCCAGGTGGTCAGCAGGCCGCCGAGCGTACCGGCCAGCAGTGGCGGCAGCGAGCCCGGGGCGCGGTAGGCCGCCAGGAAGCCCACGAGCTGGGTG